>NZ_DLJW01000060.1:0-22597 GCF_002477705.1 Stenotrophomonas sp. UBA7606
CGCATCAAGCTGGTGCAGGCCCTGCGCCGTCACCTTGACGAGCGCGGCTTCCAGGACATCGAAACCCCGATCCTGACCAAGGCCACCCCGGAAGGCGCGCGCGACTTCCTGGTGCCGGCGCGCATGCACCCGGGTGAGTTCTACGCGTTGCCGCAGAGCCCGCAGCTGTTCAAGCAGATCCTGATGGTGGCCGGCTTCGACCGTTACTACCAGGTGGCACGTTGCTTCCGCGACGAGGCCCTGCGTGCCGACCGCCAGTTGGAGTTCACCCAGCTGGACATGGAGTTCGCCTTCGTCCGCGAGCGCGACATCCAGGATTTCGTCGAGAACATGATCCGCGCCATCTTCAAGGAAGTGGTGGACGTTGATCTGGCGGCGCAATTCCCCCGCATGACCTGGGCCGAGGCGATGCGTCGCTACGGTTCGGACAAGCCGGACCTGCGCATCGCGCTGGAGCTGGTGGACGTGGCCGAGCTGGTCAAGACGAGCGAGTTCCCGGTGTTCACCGCTGCGGCCAATGACGCCGACGGCCGCGTGGCCGCGCTGCGCATCCCCGGCGGCGCCAGCCTCAGCCGCAAGCAGATCGACGAATATGCCGCCCACGCCGCCAAGTACGGTGCCAAGGGCCTGGCCTACATCAAGATCGCCGACAACGGCGAGGTCAGCTCACCGATCCAGAAGTTCTTCGGCGAAGACGCCTTTGCCGCGCTGCTCAAGCACATTGGTGCCGACAATGGCGACATCGTGTTCTTCGGCGCCGGTGGCTACAACAAGGTCTCCGACTTCATGGGCGCACTGCGCCTGAAGGCCGGCAAGGACTTCGGCCTGGTCGCCGAGGGCTGGGCGCCGCTGTGGGTCACCGACTTCCCGATGTTCGAATGGGACGAGGAAGAGCAGCGCTACGTCGCCCTGCATCATCCCTTCACCGCACCGGCGGTGGACGACGTCGCCGACCTGCGCGCGCACGCCAGGACCGCCGTATCGCGCGGTTATGACATGGTGCTCAACGGCAATGAAATCGGTGGCGGCTCCATCCGTATCCACCGCCCGGAAATGCAGAGCGCGGTGTTCGAACTGCTCGGCATCGGTGCCGAAGAGGCACGCGCCAAGTTCGGCTTCCTGCTGGATGCACTGAACTACGGCGCACCGCCGCACGGTGGCATCGCCTTCGGCATCGACCGTATTGCCGCGCTGATGGCCGGCACCGAGTCGATCCGCGACGTGATCCCGTTCCCGAAGACCACCGGCGCGCAGTGCCTGATGACCGATGCACCGTCGCCGATCGCCGATGCGCAGCTGGCCGAAGTGCACGTGCAGGTGCGTCCGCGCGCCGACAAGGCCTGAGCCTTGGTTGCAGCCGCCAGCATCCGCCGTGCCACGCCCGAGGATGCCGGCGTGCTGTGCGCACTGGCCGAACGTACTTTTGTCGAGACGTTCGGTCATCTGTACCCGCCGCAGGACCTGGCCGATTACCTGGCCACGGCCTATCCGGTCGAACTGCAGCGGCAACAGCTGCAGTCCGGCGATTACGCGGCCTGGCTGCTTGAACAGGGTGGCGCGGCGGTCGGCTTCGCCTTTGCCGGCCCCTGCGGTCTGCCGCATGTGCAGGTGCAGGCCGGGGATGGCGAGCTGAAACGCTTGTACGTGTTGCGCAGCCACCAGAGCGGCGGCCACGGCGGGCGCCTGTTTGCCGCTGCGCTGGACTGGCTGCAGACCCCGGGGCGCACGCTTTGGATCGGCGTCTGGTCCGAGAACTTCGGTGCGCAGCGCTTCTATGCACGGCATGGTTTCGTGCAGGCCGGTGCCTATGAATTTCCGGTAGGCGCTACCCGCGACCGGGAGCTCATCCTGCGCCGGCAGCAGGGCTGAGCCCAGCCGCTGCCGTTCACCGGTACAGCTGGATCTGCTGACCGTCGTTGCGGTTGGATATGCGGTAAGCGGCGTGCAAGGCGTCGAGGAAACCTGCGGTGTCGTTGCTGTGGAACACCCCGCTGATCTTCAGCTGGCGCAGGGTGGCATCATCGACGCGGATCGGCGTGCCGCCGTAGCGGTTGAACTCGGCCACGGCCTGGTCCAACGGCTGCTCATCGAACACCAGCTGACCACGTGTCCAGGCCGGGCTGTCGGCCAGGCTGACGTCGTGCACCTGCACGGCGTTGCCGCTGATCTGCGCGCGCTGGCCAGGCGTCAGCTCGCCGATGACCTTGCCGTCGGCACCGGTCTGGCGCAACTGCACCTTGCCCTCGAACAACGCGACAGAGAGCGAGCCGTCGTGGCGGTCCACCTCGAACCGGGTGCCGATGGCGCGCACGCTGCCGCTGTCGGTGTCCACGCTGAGCGGGCGTTGCGGATCCCTGGCCACGTGGAAGAACGCGCGGCCCTGTTGCAGGGTGATGCGGCGCTCTTTCGCGTCGTAATGCACCAGCAGGCGACTGGCGGTGTCCAGGTCTACCCGGGTGCCGTCGTCCAGATTGAAGCTGCGTTGTTGTCCCGGCGCGGTGGCGTACTGCTGCTGGGCCGGGGGCATCAGCATTTTCCAGCCGATCGCCACCCCGACAAGGGCGGCGGCACTGGCGGCCAGCCAGCGCAGCCGGTGGCGGCGGCGGGTGGTGTTGCGTGTGGGCGGCAATGCCGCGCGGGGCGCGGCCGCGGCTGCTGCCGGATGCGGCGAAGGCACGCTGGCAGGCATGCGTGCGTCGACCTCGGCACTGGCGGCAAAGTCGCCCAGCATCGTCCAGAGCTGTTGCATGCGCTGGTAGGCCGCACGGTGTTCGGGCGCGGCCGCCAGCCAGGCATCGGCCTGTTGCCGGTCATCGGCACTGACATCTTCGGCACGCAGGCGCGCGAACCAGCTGGCCGCCTGTACCTGGACCGGATCGGACGCTTCGTCGTGGTCGTCGTGCATGGGGTCGAGCAGATCGTCGTTGTTCATGGCAGTTCCAGGCGCGTGCTGAAATGCAGCAGGGCGCGCATCATTTGCTTTTCCACAGCGCTGACACTGATGCCCAGCTGGCCGGCGATCGCGCTGTAGGTCAGGCCTTCATAGCGGTTCAACAGGAATACCTGTTGGCAGCGCGGTGACAGTTCATCCAGGTGCTTGACGAAGGTACGCAGTCGTTCGCGATCCTGGTACACGCGTTCGCCGCTGACGGTCTCCGTTGGCCATCCTTCAACCGACTCATCCAGGGGCACATGTTGGCTGACGTGGCGGGTACGGTCGCGGCGGAACCGGTCGCGCAGCAGGTTGCCCGCTATCGTCATCAGGTACGCTTCGATGTTGCTCACCCGCTCGGCCTGGGGATCGCGCATCATGCGCACCAGGGTTTCCTGCGCCATATCCTCGGCATCATCGGGGGTGTTCAGGTGGTTCCTGAAGTAGCGCACCAGGCGCGGACGGTATTGCTGTGCCGTGGCGATGGCGTCCCGGGTTCCCTCAGGTTCCTGCTTGGTTGGCGGCGGCACAGTCATTTTCTGCGAAGTTGGGGTATGTGGCACGGTCAGCTTGAGGCACAGCCGGGGGAAGTGCCAGATGAGGGATTTTCGCGGTAGTGCGTCTGGGCAGGCAGTGGAAGGATAGCCATGGCGTCAGCGGGCGGGTGCGGAAAGCAGGGCATGAGCGCTTGGCGGATACGCGCCGGCGCTGCCGTGGGTGGCTGCCTGCAGCGCGCGCTATGGCTGGGGTGGCTGCTGATGGCACCGCTGCTGGCAAACGCGCAACCCCGCGCATTGCAGTTGCAGGCACAGCCCTTGGCGCGGTCGTTGACCGAACTGGCCAGGACGCTGGATCTGCAGATCCTGGTTCCCCCCGAGCTCACCCAGGGCAGGCAGGCGCCCGCGCTGCAGGGGCAGTACACCCCGGCCCAGGCCCTGCAACGTTTGCTGGCCGGCACCGGCCTGAGCTACCGGCAAGGCGATACCGGCGTCATCACCATCATCGCCCTGCCGGCTACCGCGCCGCGTGTTGCCGGTACAGCAGCGATGGCACCGGCCACCGCCACCTTGCCGGCCCTGTTAACCTCGCTGGCGCCGGTGCAGGTGACCGGCTCGCATATCCCGCGCAGCGTGCTGCAGGCCGCGGCGCCGGTAACGGTGATAAGTGCGCAGCAGATCGAACGCGAAGGCCACCGCAGCCTGGCCGAGGCGCTGGCCACGCATGGGGTAAGCGACTATGGCGCGGAGTCCGAGGGCGCCGGTGGCCGCTTCTCGGCCAATGCCCAACCCTTGAACCTGAAAGGATTGGGGCCGGGACGGGCGTTGATCCTGGTCGATGGCAGGCGGGTGCCGGATTACCCGTTTCCATCGGCCGGGCGCAGCAATTTCCAGAGTCTGGGCAGCATTCCCTTGGCCAGCGTCGAGCGGGTCGAGGTGATGACAGGGGGGGCATCGGCCATCTACGGTGCCGACGCCATCGCCGGTGTGGTCAATATCGTGCTCAAGCGTGGGCGGACGGGGGCGCAGTTGCGCCTGCGCACCGGCAGCAGCAGCCAGGGCGGTGGCAACCAGCTGGACCTGCAATGGGCCCATGGCCATGGCGGCGAAGACTGGGGTGTGGACTACGCGTTGCAGTACACCCGCAGCGGCATGTTGCGCGGCAATCCGCGTGACCTGCATCGCCCGGCGCAAGTTGCTGCGCAACCGGCATTGGCACTTGCCATCGGGCAGCGGCCAGATCCCACCAATATCCTGCTCGCGCCGTTGTTGGCAGGTGCATGTGCGCCCTGGCAAGGGCAGTTCACGCAGTGGAACTACCGGCCTGTGCCCGGCACGCTACCACTGCAGGGTGATAGCTGCGGCAGTTGGGACGGCCCTGGCTACGCTTCGCTCAGCGACGGCGTGCAGGCGTTGTCGGGGCAATTGCACGGGCAATGGCAGCTGTCCGCGGCTACCGGGCTGTGGCTGTCCGCGCAGTATTGGCGGTCGCGCAGCAGGCTGTCCGATGGCATGGAAGTGATCACCGGCCCGCATCTGCGGGCAACCGGCAAGGTCGATCAGTTCCAGGACCAGCGCTTTGGCGTGATCGCACCCTGGCGGGTGCTGACCCCCCAGGAAGTGGGTGGGCTGGCTGCCATGGATGATCGCTACCGCGAGTGGATGCTGGACCTTGCCACGGGCCTGCGCGGCCAGTACGGCTCACATTGGAACTGGAATTTCAGCCTCAGCCATACCGACTACGTCGCCCACCGTGCGCGTCGTCGCCTGCTCGGTGACAAAGTCGATGCGTTCTTCTTCGGCCCGTCCTTGGGGACGACAAGCACCGGCATGCCGATCCGGCAGTTGGACCTGGCGCACTGGTTGCAGCCCATCACGCCGGAAGACTATGCCGCGCTGTCCAGCGTGGTGGACTACAACGCGCAGACCCACACCGATGCGCTGAGCTACAGGGTGAATGGCCGCGTGATGGCGTTGCCCGCCGGCGCGCTGGAAGCGGCCCTGATAATGGAAGCCAACCGCCAGCGTTACCGACTGCGCAGCACCCCCTCGGTGCTGCCCCTGCAACTGGATCTGTATGACCTCACCGGCAGCGTGGGTGATGGCGTCCGTGACCGGCTGGCGCTTGGGGGGGAAGTCCGGGTGCCGTTGACCTCCGCGCTGACCGCCAGCCTTGCCGGGCGTCTGGATGACTACCGCGATGGCACCGGCCTGCCGGTGGCGCGTACCTGGAATGCTGGCCTGGAATGGCGCCCGCTGGCAGGCGTGCTGCTGCGGGCCAGCCACGCCACCAGCTTCAAGGCACCGGACATGCATTGGATATTCACCGGCGGCGGCGGGAGCTTTGGCACCGCGGTGGATGCCACGGCCTGTATCAACGCTGGCGCCAACCCGCGCTGCGAGGGTTACAGCTACGAGTTCCTCACCCGTACCTACCGCAACCCCGCCCTGCAGGCCGAGACGGGGCGATCAACGACCGCTGGTGTGGTCTGGGATGCCAGCCCCGCGCTGACCCTGAGCGTGGACTATTGGGATGTGCGCAACCAGGGCGGCATCGGCCGGGTGTCGCCGGCACAGCTGCTGCGTGACGAGGCCGAATGCATGACCGGGCTGACGCTGGATGGGCGCCCGGTTACGGTGGATACGCAGTCGATGGAATGCCGCAAGGCACGGATGCGGGTGACTCGCAGCGGGGCCAACGGCGGTGGCCAGGTGCTGATGGTCGAGTCGATGCCGATCAACCAATCCTGGCGCCATCTGCGCGGGGTCGATGCCACGCTGGACTGGCGCCAAACCACCGTGCTGGGGGATTTCAGCGCCAACCTGCTGTGGTCGCATACCTTCTGGGCGCAGCGGCGGATGCGTGCGCCAGGCACCCTGCACGATGTGTGGCGCGATGCCAGCGACAACCTGGCGTTCCGCCGCAACCTGCGCGGCAGCTTCGGTTGGCAAGGGCAAGGGGGCTGGTCGGCCAATCTGTTCGGTGTGCGCCATGGCAGCTTGCCGCGTGCCGATGGAAGTGGGCGCCTGCCTGCGCAGCTGCTGTGGAACGCCAATCTCGGCCGACGCATCTCCGACCATGCCGCGCTGACCCTGTTCGTCAACAATCTGCTGGATGCCGCGCCACCACAGGACAGCAGCAATACGGTGTATCCGTATTACTACGCTGAGGTCTACAGCGCGATGGGGCGCGAGTTTGCGCTGCAGCTGGATTACAACTTCGACTGAAGTCCAATCCGCGGCCCATTGTTCTGGCGGACACGGATGGCCGACACTGCCGGCATGTACCTGCACCACCGCCAACCCGAGCGCGTGCTGATCCTGCACGGCATCTGGAATACCCGCTCCTGGCTGCTGCCGCTGGCCTGGCGGCTGCGCAGCCAGGGCTTTGTGGTGGATACCTTTGGCTACCCCAGTGTGTTTGGCGGGCCCGACGTCGCCGTGCCGCAGCTGCTGCAGCGCCTGCGGGGGCGCGGCCCGGTGTCGCTGGTCGGGCACAGCCTGGGGGGGCTGGTGGCACTGGAAGCGCTGCGTCAGGCGCCGCAACTGGAGGTCCCGCGGGTGGTCTGCCTGGGTTCGCCGCTGTGCGGCAGCGGCACTGCACGGGTGATGGCCGACCACGGCTGGGCAGTGGCCCTGGGCCGTAGTGGGGGTCTGCTGCGGCATGGCCTGCCGGACTGGCAGGGGCCAGCCGAGGTGGGGCTGATCGCCGGTTCGGTGGCACATGGTCTGGGCGCACTGATGGGGGCGCTGGAGGGGGAATCCGATGGCACCGTGGGCCTGGCCGAGACCCGTTTGCCCGGCTTGGCCGACCATTGTGTGGTGCCGGTAAGCCATAGCGGGCTGGTGCTGTCACCGCAGGTGGCGGCGCTGACGGCCGGGTTCCTGCGCCAAGGGCGCTTTCCCACCCAGGCGGCTGCAGCGGCGGGCTGACAGGCAAGGGCAGGGGATCGGGTAGAATTACCGTCCTGTTCCTGACAGATGTACGGTATTCCCATGGGTCGAGGTCCTTCCATCGAAGGCCGCAAAAACGCGAATGACGCGAAGCGCGGCAAGATTTTCACCAAGATCATCCGTGAGATCAGCGTTGCTGCTCGCGGTGGTGGGGGCGACCCAAACAACAACCCGCGCCTGCGCGTGGCCATGGACAAGGGCCTGAGCGCGAACATGACCAAGGATGTCATCGAGCGCGCGATCAAAAAGGCCACCGGTGAACTGGAAGGCGTGGAATACGAGGAAGTGCGCTACGAGGGCTATGCCCCGGGCGGCATTGCGGTGATCGTCGACTGCCTGACCGACAACCGCGTGCGCACCGTGGCCGACGTGCGCCATGCCTTCAGCAAGTGCGGCGGCAACATGGGCACCGAAGGCTCGGTGTCGTTCATGTTCAAGCGCCTGGGCGTGCTGAGCTTTGCCCCCGGTGCCGACGAGGAGGCCATCACCGAGGCAGCGATCGAGGCCGGTGCCGATGACATCGTGGTCTATCCAGAAGACGGTGCCATTGACGTGCTGACCGCGCCGGAAGCCTTCCAGTCGGTGAAGGACGCGATGGAGGCTGCCAAGCTGGTCGCCGACCATGCCGAGATCACCTTCCGCGCCGACAACGACATCGCGGTGGATGCCGATACCGCCGTGCAGGTGCGCAAGCTGCTGGACATGCTGGAGGACCTGGACGACGTGCAGGACGTGTATTCCAACGTCGACCAGGCCAGCCTGGAGCGGGCCTGACGGCCCGCCCGGTCCCACCGGGTGAGACGGCGCACGGCCATGCTGTGCGCCGTTTTTTACTGGTAGGCCAGCTATGACCCGCATCCTTGGCATCGACCCCGGCTCGCAACGCACCGGGGTGGGCATCATCGACATCGACGCCAACGGCCGTGCCCGCCACGTCCATCATTGCCCGCTGGTACTGCTGGGCGCTGCCGATTTCCCGCAGCGCCTGAAGGTGCTGGTGCAGGGGCTGCACGCGCTGATCGAGGAGTTCCAGCCACAGGAAGTGGCGATCGAGAAGGTGTTCATGGCCAAGAACGCCGACTCGGCGCTCAAGCTGGGGCAGGCGCGCGGGGCGGCGGTGAGCGCGGTGGTGATGCGCGACCTGCCGGTCAGCGAGTACGCCGCCACCGAGATCAAACTGGCGGTGGTAGGGCGCGGTGGTGCGGAAAAGCAGCAGGTACAACATATGGTTGGGCTGATGCTCAACCTGCAGGGCAAATTGCAGGCCGATGCCGCCGATGCGCTGGCGGTGGCCATCACCCACGCGCATGTGCGCGCCACCGCCAACCGGCTGGGCGTGGACGTGCGTCAGGCTTGGAGTCGCAAATGATCGGGCGTAGGGAGTTGGAAATGGAGAATGGGAAAGGCATCAGCAAAGGCAAGGCAAAGCCGGGTGCGTACGCGTTTGTAACCGCGCGCCGGGAGTCGCTTGTCGATTCCCAAAGCCCCATTCCCCATTCCCCTGTCCAGAGGGCAACCCCATGATCGGTCGACTGCGCGGCATCCTGGCCTACAAGGCACCGCCGTGGCTGGTGATCGACGTCAATGGCGTCGGCTATGAGCTGGAGGCGCCGATGAGCACCTTCTATGACCTCCCCGATGTCGGCCGCGAGGTCATCCTGTTCACCCATTACGCGCAGAAGGAAGACAGCGTCTCGCTGTATGGCTTCCTGCGCGAGGGCGAGCGGCGGCTGTTCCGCGATGTGCAGAAGGTATCCGGCATCGGCGCCAAGATCGCGCTGGCGGTGCTGTCCGGGGTCAGCGTGGACGAGTTCGCGCGGATGATCCAGGCCGGCGACATCACCGCGCTGACCCGCATTCCGGGCATCGGCAAGAAGACCGCCGAGCGCATGGTGGTGGAACTGCGCGACCGCGCGGCCAACTTCTCCGGCGGCGGCGCGCCCATCGCCGGGCAGTTGGGCAACGACCCGGTGTCCGAGGCCACGGTGGCCTTGCAGCAGTTGGGTTACAAACCGGCAGAAGCGGCCAAGATGGCGCGCGATGCGGCGGGCGAGGGCGATGATGTCGCCACCGTCATCCGCAAGGCGTTGCAATCGGCGCTGCGTTGACACTCCCTTACGGCCACATGACGGCAACCTGAGAACGCCATGTCCCATGCTTCCTCCTCGTCCGAGTCCCACGGGCACAACCACGGCCAAGGTGCCGCCGGTGGCCTGGCCCTTGTCGTGGGTGCCATCGGTGTCGTCTTCGGCGACATCGGTACCAGCCCGCTGTACACCCTGAAGGAGGCGTTCTCGCCGCACTACGGGCTCAACAGCGACCACGACACCGTGCTGGGCGTGCTGTCGCTGGCGTTCTGGGCCTTGAACATGGTGGTCACACTCAAGTACGTGACCATGATCATGCGCGCCGACAACGACGGCGAGGGCGGCATCATGGCGCTGATGGCGCTGGCCCAGCGCACCCTGCGCAATGGCTCGCGTTCGGCCTATGTGGTGGGCATTCTGGGTATCTTCGGGGCCTCGCTGTTCTTCGGTGACGGCGTGATCACCCCGGCCATTTCGGTGCTGGGCGCGGTCGAGGGCCTGGAGGTGGCAGCGCCGGGGCTGGGCCACTTCGTGGTGCCGATCACCTTGGTGGTGCTGGCGGCGGTGTTTGCCGCGCAACGCTTTGGTACGGAGAAGGTCGGCAAGGTGTTCGGGCCGGTGATGAGCCTGTGGTTCCTGTCATTGGCGGCAATCGGCATCTGGAACGTGATCGCCGCGCCGGAAGTGCTCAAGGCCTTCAACCCGATGTGGGCGGCACGCTTCTTCATGGAGCATGGCTGGCACGGCATCTTCATCCTTGGTGCGGTGGTGCTGGCCGTCACCGGTGGCGAGGCGCTGTACGCGGACATGGGCCACTTCGGTGCGCCGCCGATCCGCCACGCCTGGTATTTCTTCGTGCTGCCGTGCCTGGTGCTCAACTACCTGGGGCAGGGCGCGCTGGTGCTGCAGCGGCCCGACGCGGTGGCCAATCCGTTCTTCGAGGCGGTGCCGCAGTGGGCGCTGATCCCGATGATCCTGCTGGCGACGGCGGCGGCGGTGATCGCCAGCCAGTCGGTGATCACCGGTGCGTTCTCGGTCTCGCGCCAGGCCATGCAGCTGGGTTACATCCCGCGCATGCGCATCCTGCATACCTCGCACGACACCATTGGCCAGATCTATATCCCGGGCATCAACTGGGGCCTGGCAGTGATGGTGTTCGGGCTGGTGCTGGCCTTCCGCAGCTCCAGCAACCTGGCGGTGGCCTATGGCATCTCGGTCTCCGGCACCATGCTGATCGATACCCTGCTGCTGGCGCTGGTGGCCCGCGTGCTGTGGCCGCGCGCCCGCCACGCCATCATCGCGCTGTGCGTGGTGTTCCTGGTGATCGACCTGGGCTTCGTCATCGCCAATGGCGCCAAGCTGCTGCAGGGCGCCTGGTTCCCGCTGGTGCTGGGCCTGCTGCTGTTCACCATGATGCGCACCTGGCGGCGTGGCCGCGAGCTGCTGCGTGACGAGATCCGCAAGGACGGCATCCGCCTGGATACGTTCCTGCCGGGGCTGATGCTGGCGCCGCCGGTGCGGGTGCCGGGCACGGCGGTGTTCCTGACCGCCGACCCTGCCGTCGTGCCGCACGCGCTGATGCACAACCTCAAACACAACAAGGTGCTGCACGAGCGCAATGTGTTCCTGCATGTGGAGACCTTGAACATCCCCTATGCGGCGGAGGGCCAGCGCCTGCGCATCGATTCGGTGGGTGATGAGTTCTACCGGGTGCAGGTGCGCTACGGCTTCATGGAAACGCCGGACATCCCGCTGGCGCTGATGCGCTCCTGCGATCACGGCGGCATCTATTTCGACCCGATGGACACCACCTTCTTTGCCAGCCGCGAGACCATCGTGGCCAGCGCCAACCGTGGCATGCCGATCTGGCGCGACAAGCTGTTCGCCTTCATGCACCGCAATGCGGCGCCGGCCACCGGCTTCTTCCGGATCCCGGGCAACCGGCTTGTCGAGCTGGGGGCGCAGGTGGAAATCTGAAGGGCAGGAGTGAGTGAAAAGGAGTGAGCAGCGAGAAAGGGCTGGAGCACGCCCTTTCTGTTGCTGCCGGGTTGGCGCGCAGGGTGGCGACAACGCCTTGGAAAGCATGGGCAGACCATTGCAGCCCACTTTCTCTTGCTTCTCACTCCTCTTCACTCACTTCTCGTCTCTCCTCCTCCCAAACAAACTCCTATTTCCGCATGGCTGGACGTAACATAGCCGGATGACTGACGACCGCATCATCGGCGCCGGCGCCACCCGCGAGGATGACGCCGCCGACGCCAGCATCCGCCCGCGCAGCCTGGCCGACTACCTCGGCCAGGCGCCGGTGCGCGAGCAGATGGATATCTACATCCAGGCTGCCAAGACACGCCATGAGGCGCTCGACCATGTGCTGATCTTCGGCCCGCCCGGGCTGGGCAAGACCACGCTGAGCCATGTCATCGCCAACGAGCTGGGGGTGGCGCTGCGCGTCACCTCCGGGCCGGTGATCGAGAAGGCGGGCGACCTGGCTGCGCTGCTGACCAACCTGCAGCCACACGATGTGTTGTTCATCGACGAAATCCACCGTCTTTCGCCCGTGGTCGAGGAAGTGCTGTACCCGGCGATGGAAGATTTCCAGATCGATATCATGATCGGCGACGGCCCTGCCGCGCGCTCGATCAAGCTCGACCTGCCACCGTTCACCCTGATCGGCGCCACCACCCGCGCCGGCCTGTTGACCGCGCCGCTGCGTGACCGCTTCGGTATCGTGCAGCGGCTGGAGTTCTATTCGGCCGACGAGCTGACCCGCATCGTGCGGCGTTCGGCAGGCATCCTCGGCATTGATTGCAGCGCCGAAGGTGCTGGCGAGATCGCCCGCCGATCGCGTGGCACCCCGCGTATCGCCAACCGGCTGCTGCGACGCGTGCGCGATTACGCGCAGGTCAAGGCTGGCGGGCATATCGACCAGGCGGTGGCCCAGGCCGCCATGCAGATGCTCAAGGTTGATCCGGAAGGCTTCGACGAACTGGACAGGCGCATGCTGCGCACCCTGGTGGAATATTTTGATGGTGGCCCGGTCGGCGTGGAGTCGATGGCCGCAGCCCTGTCCGAGGAGCGTGGCACGCTGGAAGACGTGGTCGAGCCCTTCCTGATCCAGCAGGGCTTCCTGGTACGCACCGCGCGTGGCCGCATGGCCACCAGCAAGGCCTACCGCCACCTGGGGCTCAAGCCCAAGGCCGCCCCGGCTTCGGCCGATCTGTTTGCGGAGCAGCGCGATGACGATTGAGGCCCGGTTCAGTTGGCCGACACGCATTTACTGGGAAGATACCGACGCTGGTGGCGTGGTCTACCACGCTCGCTATGTGGCTTTCATGGAAAGGGCCCGGACTGAATGGATGCGCGCGCTGGGTTATGGGCAGGAGTCCATGCGCTGTGGTGACGGGCAGGTATTCGTGGTCCGCTCCATGCACCTGGATTTCATCAAGCCGGCCAAACTGGACGATGCGCTGACCACCACGGTGGAACTGCTGCAATGCCGGCGCGCCAGCCTGCTGATGGCGCAGACGGTGGAACGCGATGGCCAGGTGCTGGCTGCCGCACAGGTACGCCTGGCCGCCGTCGGTGCCCGCGATTTCCGCCCGCAGGCCATTGACGACACGCTGTACGCAACGCTTAAACCCCTTCAAACACAAACCGCTTAAGCAATACTGAGGAAGATCGGATGATCGCTTTGCTTCTGGCCCTGCAGGCCACCGTGACCGAGGCCCTGCCGGCCGATGTCAGCGCCGCTGCCGCGCAGACCGTGGCGCAGGCCAGCCATGGCGGCGGCATCAATTACCTGGACCTGATGCTCAAGGCCAGTATCCCGGTCAAGCTGATCGTGCTGCTGCTGCTGGCCGGCTCGTTCATCAGCTGGGTGATCATTTTCCGCAAGGCGCGCGTGTTCAAGGCCGCCGACCGTGAAGCCAGCGATTTCGAGAACCGCTTCTGGTCCGGTGCCGACCTGGGCAAGCTGTATGCCTCGGCCACCGACCGCAACCGTCAGGTGGATGGCCTGGAAGCCATCTTCGAGTCCGGTTTCCGCGAGTACACCCGCCTGCAGGGCCGCCGCGCTTTCGATGGGCGCACCCAGCTGGAAGGCGCCCAGCGCGCCATGCGCACCACCTACGCCCGTGAAGTCGATGGCCTGGAGCGCAACCTGGAACTGCTGGCCAACATCGGTTCCACCGCCCCCTACGTGGGCCTGGTCGGCACCGTGTTCGGCATCATGGTGACCATGCACGACATGATCAGCAGCGGTGAGCAGGCCGGTATCGCCTCGGTGGCCCCGGGTATTTCCGAAGCCCTGTTCGCCACCGCCATTGGCCTGTTCGTGGCCATCCCGGCGGTGTGGGCCTACAACCGTTTCACCACCCGCGTCGAGCGGCTGTCGGTGCGCTATGAAACCTTCGCCGAGGAGTTCAGCTCCATCCTGCAGCGCCAGAGCGGCGGCGAAGAGTAAGTGCGCCAGCGCCTTCCTCTGACCGCAGGAGCCCAACCATGACTGCCGCCATTCCCCGTCGCAAGCGTCGCAAGCTCAAGTCCGAGATCAACGTCGTGCCTTACATCGACGTGATGCTCGTGCTGCTGATCATCTTCATGGTGACCGCGCCGCTGCTGACCCTCAGTTTTGAAGTAGACCTGCCCAGTTCCACCGCCAAGGCGCTGGAAAGCAAGCAGGATCCGATCATCGTCTCGGTGCGTGCCGACGGCCAGATGAGCCTGAAGCTGCCCGAAGCCAAGGACCCGCAGGCCATGGATGCGGGCGCGTTGCAGGCGCAGCTGGGCGCGTTGGCGTCGCAGAACAAGGAGCTGCGCGTGATCGTGGCTGCCGACAAGAGCGTGGCCTATGAAAAGGTCATGGACGCGATGGACGTGATCAAGGCTGCGAAGATTGAAAAGGTGGGTCTGGCGACCGATGCACGCTGACGCACTGCCACCGCCGCACGACAACCGCAACAAGTGGGGCCTGCCGGTCGTACTGGCCCTGCTGGTGCACCTGCTGGTGGCGGCGATCTTCATCTTTGCCTGGCTGTGGTCGCCTGCGCGCAATACCGAGGCGGCGGCTGGCGATCCCGCGCTGGAAGCCAATATGCAGCTGTCCGCCGCCGAAGCCTCGGCCGCGCGGCAGGCCCTGCGTGCCTCCGAGAAACTGCCGGATCTGCCCGAGCCGGTGGAAGAAGCCCAGCCCGAGCCGGTGCCGGAAGACACCGTGCCGCCGCCGCAGCCCATCCCCGAGCCCAAGCCACAGGACGCGCCGACCCCGCAGCAGCACAACGCCCAGGAGCGCATCGCCCAGCCGGATACGGTGGATCAGGAGCGCGTCAGTGCCCTGGCCATTTCCCAGGAAAAGGCCAGGCAGGAGCAGGAAGCCAAGCGCCGCCAGGAGCAGATCGACCTGACCGAGCGCAAGCGCGTGGAAGAGGCCGAGCAGAAACTGCGCCTGGCCAAGCAGCAGGAAGAGGCTGATCGCCAGAAGAAGCTGGCCGACCAGCAGCGCCAGGCCACCGAGGCCCGCGCCGAGCAGGAGCGCCAGCAGAAGATCGCCGAGATCCGCCGCAAGCGCGAGCAGGCCGAGCGTGAGGCCAAGCTGGCCGAGCAACGCCTGCGCCAGGTGGCCGATGCCCGCGCCCGTGCGCAGGCAAGCGCCACCAGCAGCGGTAGCAGCGGCCCCAGCACGCCATCGCCGGGGCAGGGCGGTACCAGCAATGACCTGACCGCCAAGTACGCCGCCGCCATCCAGCAAGCCGTGCTCAATCAATGGGTGCGCCCGGATTCGATCCCGCGAGGCCAGCGTTGCCGCCTGACCATCCGCCAGTTGCCCGGCGGTGAAGTGGTCAGCGTCGAGTTCGCCCCGGGTTGCCCGTATGACGAAGCCGGCAAACGCTCGGTGGAAGCGGCGGTGCTGCGCGCCCAGCCGCTGCCGTACCGCGGCTACGAGTCGGTGTTCCAGCGCAACCTGAATTTCAACTTCGAGGCGCAGGATCGCTGATGCCGCACCAGCCCGCCTGCCTGCAGGCGGGTTGTTTCGTTGGAAACTGAATTTAATGGGCTAGTCTTGCCGCTGGGGGGCTGGATTTCACGCATCCTTCGTTCACGATTGCGAAAATGTTCATCCCGTTGCTGCTATCCCTCTTTATCCCTCTTCATTCGTACTGCTGAGCGCCCCATGAAGAAATTGCCTCGCTGGCTGCTTGCCCTTACTGCCCTGATGCTGCCGTTGGCGGCCATGGCGCAGCAGAAGGGTCTGGAAATCGACATCATCGGCGGCAACGCCTCGGCCACCCCGATCACCGTGGTGCCGATGCCTTACCAGGGGGCGTCCGCGCCCAATACCGACGTGGCTGCCGTGGTACGTGCCGATCTGGACCGTTCGGGCCAGTTCCGCAATCTGCCCGAAGCCCAGATCGTTGAACGCCCGACCCGCGGCAGTGAGGTGCAATACCCCACCTGGCGTGCGCTCAAGCAGGACTATCTGGTCGTTGGCCGGGTGCTCGACGCTGGTGCCGGCGCCTACCGCGTGGAATACGAACTGTTCGATGTGGCCAAGGGCGAGCGCATGCTGGGCCTGGCAATGACTGCCCGTTCCAACGCCATGCGTGACGTGGCCCACCAGATGGCTGACGCGATCTACGAAAAGATCACCGGTGTGCGCGGCGCCTTCTGGACCCGCATTGCCTACATCACCGCCAGCGGCAGCGGCGCCAACATGCGCTATGCGCTGATGGTGGCTGATTCCGATGGCTACAACCCGCAGACCATCGTGCGTTCGGCCGAGCCACTGTTGTCGCCGAGCTGGAGCCCGGACGGCCGCAAGCTGGCTTATGTCAGCTTCGAGCGCGGCAACTCGTCGATCTATGTGCAGGACATCGCCACCGGTGGCCGTGAGTTGCTGACCAGCTTCCGTGGCATCAACAGCGCCCCGGCGTTCTCGCCCGATGGCCGCCGCCTGGCGCTGGCCCTGTCACGCAGCGGCAACCCGGAAATCTACGTGATGGACCTGGCCAGCAAGCAGCTGACCCAGCTCACCAACCACTTCGGCATCGACACCGAGCCAACCTGGTCGGCTGATGGCGGTTCGGTCTATTTCACCTCCGACCGTGGTGGCCGCCCGCAGATCTACCAGGTCTCCTCCAGCGGCGGCAGCGCCAACCGGGTGACCTTCCAGGGCAACTACAATGCCAAGGCCAGCGTTTCCTATGACGGCAAGAAGATCGCCGTTGCGCAGGGTGCCGGCAGCAGCTATAAGATCGCGATGATGGACAGCAGCCTGGGCGCGCCGCGCTGGAGCACGCTGTCGCCGGGCTCGCTGGACGAATCGCCCAGCTTTGCCCCCAACGCGAGCATGGTGTTGTACGCCGCCCGCGAAGGCGGGCGTGGGGTGCTGTACGAAGTATCTGCTGACGGCCGTGTGCGTCAGCGCCTTGTGCTTGCTGATGGTGATGTCCGGGAACCCGCGTGGGGCCCATACCGCACCGCGCGTTGAGAAAATGTTAATATCCCACTCGCATTAAAACCCAACATTGGCCCAGGAGCCTTTAGGTATAGCCATGAACAAGTCCACTCGTGTTTTGCTCGTTTCGCTGCTGTCCGTAGCCGCGCTGGCTGGCTGCTCGAAGAAGGTCAAGGAACAGCCGGCGCAGCCGCCGGTTGATACCGGTTCGACCACCCAGCCGACCGGCCCGTCCACCTCCGGCCTGTACGGCCCGGGCGACCTGGACACCGACGCTTGCCTGCGCCAGCGCGTTGTCTACTTCGACCTGGACCAGGACACCGTGAAGCCGGAATTCCAGGCCATCATGGCTTGCCACGCCAAGTACCTGCGTGACCGTCCGTCCTCGCGCATCACCCTGCAGGGCAACACCGACGAACGCGGCAGCCGCGCGTACAACCAGGCTCTGGGCGAGCGTCGTGGCAATGGCGTGAACTCGGCACTGCAGGCCAACGGTGGCTCGGCTTCGCAGCTGACCGTCGTGTCCTACGGTGAAGAGCGTCCGGTGTGCACCGATTCGAACGAGTCCTGCTGGTCGCAGAACCGTCGCGTCGAAATCGTCTACACCGCGCAGTAATCGATGCGTACCAGCATCAAACTGATGCTCGCGGTCGCGGCAGCCCTCGGGGCTGCCGCACCCGCGTATGCACAGCGGCAGAGCCTGGCGGACCGGGTCGGCGCACTTGAGGCGCAGGCCAACAATTCCCAGGCCAACACCGACATGCTCAACCAGTTGCAGGCGCTGCGCAGCGAGATGCAGACCCTGCAGGGCACGATCGAACAGCTCCAGCACGAGAACGAACAGCTCAAGCAGCGCAACCGTGATCAGTACCTGGACCTGGACGGTCGCCTGAACCGCCTGGAAGGTGGCGCGGGTGCCCCGGCGGGCGACAGTGCCCCTGTATTGCCGGCAGCCGCTGCGGCCCCCAAGCCTGCAGCGGCAACCACCGGCGAGCGCGCACCCACCGTGCGTGGCGATGCGGGCAGCCTGGCCTCGGCAGGTGACGAGCGTGCGGCCTACAACGTCGCATTCGATGCGTTGAAGGCCGGCAACTATGCCGACTCGGCGCAGTTGTTCCAGAGCTTCCTGGAGCTGTATCCCAACGCGGCGTACACCCCCAATGCCCTGTATTGGCTGGGTGAGAGCTTTTACGCCACGCGCAATTTCAAGATGGCCGAGGCGCAGTTCAGCGATCTCGTGGCCCGCTATCCCACCCACGACAAGGCAGCTGGCGGTTTGTTGAAGCTGGGCCTGTCGCAGTTCGGCGAAGGCAATGCAGCGCAGGCGCAGCAGACCCTGGAACAGGTGGTTTCCCGTTTCCCCGGCAGTGATGCGGCCCGTACCGCCCAGGATCGTTTGCAATCGATCCGGCTCGGCCAGCAACTGCGTTGATATAGCGCCGCACGCGCCTGCCTGGCGCGGAGCGGTGGAATGCCCATGAACGCTCCCAGCGCCGCTGTCCCCAGCGAGATAGTCCAATCGCCGTTGCCGCGGTTGAAGATCACTGAAATTTTCCTGTCCCTGCAGGGCGAAGCCGACACCGCAGGTTGGCCCACCGTGTTTGTGCGCCTTACCGGCTGTCCGCTGCGGTGCCAGTACTGCGATACCGAGTACGCCTTCCACGGCGGCAACTGGTGGGACATCGACGACATCGTCGCCGAGGTGCTCAAGCAGGGCGTGCGCCATGTCTGTGTGACTGGCGGCGAGCCGCTGGCGCAGAAGCGTTGCCTGGTGTTGTTGCAGAAGCTGTGCGATGCCGGCTTGGACGTGTCGCTGGAAACCTCCGGTGCATTGGACATAGCCGCGGTGGACCCGCGCGTGTCGCGCGTGGTGGACCTGAAGACCCCCGATTCGGGCGAAATGGCCCGCAACCGGCTGCAGAACATCCCATTGCTGACCGCACGCGACCAGCTCAAGTTCGTGATCTGCAGTCGTGGCGATTACGACTGGGCCAGGCAGATGCTGGCCGAGCATGACCTTGCGGCGCGCTGCATGGTGTTGTTCTCGCCCAGCAAATCGCAACTCAGCCCGCGTGATCTGGCCGATTGGATCGTCGCCGACCGCCTGCCGGTGCGCTTCCAGATGCAACTGCACAAATTGCTGTGGGACGACGCGCCGGGCTATTGAGCCGGCGGCCTTCGCCCCGATCGTTTACCCCGGCGCGGGACAGCGTGCTGGCATTCCTCTCCCAACCGGAACGCAACAATGAAGAAGAAAGCAGTCGTGCTTCTTTCCGGCGGCATGGACTCTGCCGCCGTCGTCGCCATGGCCCAGGAACAGGGCTTCGAGGTGTACGCCATGAGCGTACGCTACGGCCAGCGCCATACCTCCGAACTGGAAGCAGCCAAGCGCGTGGCCAGCGCCCTGGGCGTGGCCGGGCACAAAGTGGTGGACGTGGACCTGCGCAGCATCGGCGGTTCGGCGCTGACCGATGACATCGACGTGCCCGAGGCGGGTGGCGCCGGCATCCCGGTCACCTACGTGCCGGCCCGCAACACCATCATGCTGTCACTGGCGCTGGGCTGGGCCGAGGTGCTGGGCGCCAATGACATATTCTGTGGCGTCAACGCCGTGGACTATTCGGGCTACCCGGATTGCCGCCCCGAGTTCATTGCTGCCTTCCAGGCCTTGGCCAACCTGGCCACCAAGGCCGGTGTCCAGGGTGCGGGCATCAGCGTGCATGCGCCGCTGCAATACCTGAGCAAGGCGCAGATCGCCGCCGAGGGCCAGCGCCTGGGCGTGGACTTCGGCCTGACCGTGTCCTGCTACCAGGCCGACATGGATGGCCGGGCCTGTGGCCACTGCGATGCCTGCCAGCTGCGCGCGGACGGGTTCCGCGCCGCCGGCCTCGCCGATCCCACGCATTACGTCTGAATTCCGATTTTGCGAATGATGGGGTAGAATACGCGCCCCGGCTGCGGCCGGGTCTTTGTTTGGGCCGTTAGCTCAGTCGGTAGAGCAGAAGACTTTTAATCTTTTGGTCGAAGGTTCGAATCCTTCACGGCCCACCAGCATTACCAAGGGTTCGGAGCAATCCGGAGCCTTTTTTTATGCTCCGCAAAAATGCGGCCGCTCCGCAAATCACTTTGTTGGGGTGGTCACAGCGCCCCGGCGCTTGCGCACATAAATCTCCGTGGTGGTGACCGACTTGTGGCCCAGCTGCTGCTGCGCCTGGCGGATGTCACCAGCGGAATCGGCCTTGTCGGTACCGGCCTTGGCGCGCAGGTCGCGGAATTGAAACTCCGCCTTGGGGATGCCCGCCAGCTCGCGGGCGCGGTCGAACCGGTAGCGCAGCGCATCCTTTCCGATCGGCAGCCAGTCCTCGCCCAGCAGCAGCCGCGTGCTGATTGGCGTGCCGTCCGGTGGGCGACGGGCCAGAAGCCGGTCAATCAGGACCTTCAGCTCCCCGGTGATGGCTATCCGCATCAGCGCTTTCGTTTTCCGCTGCTGCAGCACCAGCATGCCGTCCTTGATGTTCCTCCGGTCCAGCTCGCGAACATCAGCCGGGCGCTGGCCTGTCAGGTACGCCAGGTCCATGGCGTCCTTCAGCACTTGGTCTGCGGCCTCATACACGCGTTGCAGGACATCATCCTCAACGTACACCCCGCGGCCTTCCTCCCGATTCCTGTTCACGCCGGCACAGGGGTTTGGCAGGTCGGTGTAGCCCTTTTGCCGGAACCAGTTCCACATATGGGAGAGCAAGGATTTCTCCCGGTTTGCGCTGACCGGGGCAGCCTTTCGCCACTGCAGGTAGTTGAAGACGTGCGTGGGTCGGATCGCATCGAGCGGGCCAGGCGGGTCATCGAAGAATCGAAGCAGCATGTCCAGCTCGCGCAGATTGGCGCGCTGGGTTCCCTCGGCTTTGCCGGGGATCACTTCGACTCGGTAACGCTCGGCTGCCTGGCGGAAGGTCAGCTGAGCATGCGCAGGGATGGCGGCGGCGCGTTCCAGCTGCGCCCACTTCTGGATGGCAAGGCCGTAATCGCTGCCAAGCGGGGTTTCCTTGCGCGGCTTACCGCCATGGTCGTAGTAGTAGTGGATCACGCCGGATTTCTGCTTTCGGGCGCGAAAGCGGGGGATTGCGCCGCTCTTGGTTGGCTTCCTACCCATCACGCTGCCTTGTTCGGTTTCCAGGCGGGGGTTTCCACCTTCGGACCTGCATCCTGCCGGCCTTCAATTGCGGACCACAACACTACCGGCCAGCCGTGCGCGTCCAGGTAGTGCCGGATTCCATTGTTCCGTAGGAACTCGGTCTGCCGTTTGCGCTGCGGCGTCCTCGTCAGGTCCTTGATGTCGTCTCGGGACAGGTACGGGCTATCGGCCATGTTGCTCTCCTTCCAGCGCCGCGCGGGCGCTCTTGTTGTGTCGCTCAAACACGACTCACCTCCTGATACCGCTTGGCGCTACGATCCGCGCCATGCCAACCAACCCCTACAGCCAACACACCCGAGAGCAGCTGTACGCCGCGGCGCAGAAGCGTGCGGCAAAGCTGCTGGACGGCCCGCACTCGGACACCGGCCACCTGCTGCTGTCCATGGCCATGGAGCTGCACGATGCACGGATGGCCACACGGGGCCCGGGCGGCGACCTGAAGGGTGCCGGCACGCTCATAGACGCGTACGGTCCGCGAATGAAGCTGCTGCTGCGGAACGCACGGCATGAGGTACTGCTCGATGCTGCCGATGTCGTACTGGGTCCGAAGGCCCGGGCGTGGCTCAATCCTGGCTACTACGAAGGCAGCCCTGTTCAGCGGGGTATGGCGTCGGATGCCGGCCTGCTGGAAGTGCTGGCCGAGCTTGAGCTGCTGAGGAAGCGATAGATCATGCGATCTACGATTGACGGTCATGCGGCTTGCTCCAGTTGCTGAGCAACAAACGTCCGGTGCGCCGCCAGAGTCGAAAGGATGTGATCCCCCCATTGCTTCGCCATCGCCGCGGCTACAGCAGGATCAAACCGGGAGCGCTCTTTCTCACGCTCCGGCCCTGGGGGCATGCGGTGGCAGCGGGCGACGATCTCGCCGTGCTCCGCCAGCACCTGTGCCTTTGTGTGCGTCGGCACCAGCGCCGGCAGGCTCTTCAGCCACAGCGTGGCGCCCTTGGTGTACGGGCTGCCGAAGTCGTAGGGCTGCACGGTCTGCGTCGGCCGGCCCAGCACGCTCATGGCCAGCCCGTGGGGCTTGGAGTTCTCGCAGCCGATGAACTCGACGGGCGCGGCCATGAGGTCGGAGAACAGCAGCGCCCCTTCCAGGAAGTCGCGCATCCGGTTGGGGTACTTCGGGTGCCGCCGACGGTCAGGCTGCGGCAGCGCAGTGTCATCAGGGTGGTACATCCAGCGGATGCCGGCCAGCGTGTTGAAGGTGCAGTAGGGGTGGGCAATCATTGCCGCCCAGCGGCCGGGCTGCAGGTGGTTCCGGATGTCGTCCTGGATGTGCCAGCACGGGTCGCCCTCGCTCGGCCGCAGGTCGCAGGAATAGGTCTCGAAGCCGCGGGCACGGAACGCGCTGGCCACCGTATCGCTGTACTCACACGCGACCAGGATTGGCAGTAGCTCACGCATCGCTCGCCTCCTGCTTTGCCGTAAAAACAGAGTCATCCTTTACAGCAACTTCAGTCGTCGCATCGCTCGCCTCCTGCG
>NZ_DLJW01000061.1:0-9703 GCF_002477705.1 Stenotrophomonas sp. UBA7606
GGGCCGGTGATGCCCAGGTGCTGGAGCAGGGCGTCCAGATCATCCACCCGCGACTGCAGGGTGTAGTCGTAGCGGCTGTCGTCGGGCTTGTCGGACAGACCCATGCCGATATGGTCGGGCACGATGCAGCGGTATTTGTCGCTGAGGCCGTTGACCAGGTGCCGCCACAGATAGCTCCACGACGGATTGCCATGCAGCATCACCACCACCTCGCCGTCGCGCGGGCCTTCATCGATGTAGTTCATCGACACGCCGGGGCGGACTTCGAAGCGGTGGGTCTTGCTGGGGTAACCGGGGAGTTTGTTCATCGGGTCGCACCTGCGGCTGCTGAGCCCCTCTCCCGCCGGGAGAGGGGTTGGGGAGAGGGTTGGCCGGAGTGGAGGAGCTTGAACAACTGCTCTAACTCCCGGCGCTTGCGTGCTGCGCACGCTTCCCCTCTTCCGCCCTTCGAGCACCCCCGCCTTCGCGGGGGCAGGCCCTTTGTTCCTCCCACAAGGGGAGAAGGAAAAGCATGCGTTCTGGAAGTTCGCGGCGAGGCCGGAACTTACCAGACCACCTCGGCCATCGTGCAGTTCAAGCCCGAGCCAATGCCCATCAGTGCGACACGGTCGCCCTTCTTGAGCTTGCCCAGCTGGCGCAGTTTGCTCAGCACGATCGGCACCGAGGCCGGGCCGATGTTGCCGTGCTCGCCGAAGATGGTCATCACCTTCTTCGGGTCGATGCCGAAGGCCTTGATGAAGGCATTGGTATGCGGCTGGCTGACCTGGTGGATGACGAACTGGTCAATCTCCTCCACCGCCCAACCCAATGCTTCACGGGTGGCTTCAAAGGTCTTGGTAGCCAGCTTGATGCCTTCGATCAGCAGCAGGCGGGTGTCGGTGACCATGCGGTCCAGGTTGCCCACGCACAGCTTGTTCCACTGGTTGGCGGCACGGGTCACGCCGCCCTTGTAGCGCGGGGCATCCGGCACCAGCTCCGAGCGCGCCATCACCATGGCGGCGGCACCGGAACCGGTGGTCAGCGCGGCCACTTCGTCGCGCAGCTGCTGGGCGGTGATGTCCGGGGACATCATGCGCTCCAAGGTCTTTTCATAGACCAGGTTCGAGGTTTCACCGTCCACGATCAGGGCGTAGTCGATGTCGCCACGCTCCAGCATGCGCGCCGCCACGTCCATGCCATTGATGAAGGCCAGGCAGGCGTTGGCGATGTCGAAGGTGACGCAATCTTCGCCAATGCCCAGGTTGCCGGACACGATGGAGGCCGTAGACGGCTCCAGGTAGTCACGGCTGACCGAGGTATTGACCAGCAAACCGACCTTGTCGGCGGTGATGCCGGCATCTTCCAACGCCTTGCGGCCGGCCATGGTGGCTGCGTCCGAGGCCTGCGTACCCTGGTCCCAAAGACGGCGCGCGTGAATGCCGGCGATATCGCCCAGCACATCGGCACGGATACCCAGGCGTTCCAGGGTGGGCTGGAGCCGCTCGTTGATTTCCTTTGAGGTCAGCGTATGCGGCGCATCAATATGCGCCAGTCCCGCGATCGAGACATTTTGAAAAGGCATCGGAAAGCGCCAAGACTCAGGCGAAGGGGGCGCTATTCTAGCCCCTGCGCCTTTTTACCGCATCTTTACAAATCGGCGGCCCGCCGTATGGAGCCGCCGGGGGCCGCGTATCAGCGCGGCGGACACTGCCAGGCCGAGTAGCGCTGGCTGCCATCGGCAGGCAGGCCAAGGGCCTGCACGGCATTGGCGCCGGCACTGGTGGCCTCGTTGCGGGCCAGGGTTTCCAGTTCTTCCTGCACCCGCAGCGGATTGCGGTTGTAGAAGCCAACCTTGCTCTTCACGGTCACCTCGATCTCGCCCTTGGCAACGCAGCCAGGGGCCACCGGGCCGGCAGGCAGTACGCGCACGGCCTTGCCACTGGATTCGATCGGCACCCAGGTGCAGGCAGCGGTGGCAGCGATCAGGGCGGACAGAAGCAGGACGCGCATGGACAATTCCTTGTGAAGACCAGAACGGATTGTGCCGCGAATGGATGAACGGGTGGTGATCCAGAGGTATTGACCGCGACAAGCGGTAGTGCCGAGCCATGCTCGGCAGGGACTTTACCGGCGAAAACTGCCCTCACCCCAGCCCCTCTTCCGAATACGAGAGAGGGGCTCAGAGCTGTCCGAGCCAACGGCTTACCCTCCCCAACCCTCCCCTTCGCTACGCGAATGGGAGGGAGCAACAGCGGTAGTGCCGAGCCATGCTCGGCAAGGGCTTTACCAGCGAACGCTGCCCTCACCCCACCCCCGCTACGCGCCCCGACCCTTGCGCTGGCACAAGGTCGTTCGAATGGTGCGAACCATTGGTTCGCAAGCAGCCCCTCTCCCGCATGCGGGAGAGGGGCTCGGAGCTGTCAGAGCGAACGGCTTACCCCTCCCCAACCCTCCCCTTCGCTACGCGAAAGGGAGGGGGCAACAGCGGTAGTGCCGAGCCATGCTCGGCAAGGGCTTTACCAGCGAAAGCTGCCCTCACCCCAACCCCTCTCCCGCATGCGGGAGAGGGGCTCAAAGCGGTGGGCAGCGCCCTGACGCTTACTTCTTCTCCACCGGCTTGCCGTCGGCGTCGATCACGGTGACTTCGCCCAGGTTCAAGGCGCGGATCGGGGCCTCGGTCTGCTTCAGGTCACCCACCACCACCCAGGTCAACTTCGACGGATCCAGGGTCTTGGCGGCTTCGGCCACCTGTGCCGGGGTCATCGCCTCGATCTCGGCCTTGCGCTTGAACACGTAGTCATCCGGACGGCCATAACGCACGATGCCGCCAATGGTGTTCATCACCGATGCCGCGGTCTCGTAGGCGCCCGGCAGGCTCAACGTCTGGATATTGCGGATGCGCGCGACTTCCGCATTGGTCGGCGGACGCTGGCCACTGGCGAACTGGCTGATCTCGGCGTTCATTTCCTTCAGTGCTTCGCCGGTCTTGTCGATCTGCACCGGTGCGATCGCCATCCACGGCCGCTGGCCAAGGGCGCTGGATGCCATCGAACGCGCGCCATAGGACCAATGCTTGTCCTCACGCAGGTTCATGTTCAGGCGCGAGGTGAAATCGCCGCCCAACACGCCATTGGCAATGTCAAAACGGGTGGCCCCCGCGTCCCTGGTCGACGGCACGACTTCACCCGCGAACAGGTTGGCCTGCACCGCACCCGGCTGATCGATCAGGTAGACGCGCGTTGCCTGCGGGCGGGCCACCTCGCTGGGCGCTGCCACCCGGGGTGCTTCGCCTTCGCCCTTCCAGTCGCCGAAGCTGCGCTCCAGCAGCGGCACGACCTCCTTCAGGGTGGTGTCGCCAACCACGATCAGGGTGGCACCTTCCGGGCGCAGCCACTGCTTGTGGAATGCCGTCAGGTCATCACGGGTCAGCGCTTGGATGGCGGCTTCGTCACCGCTGCCGGTGAACGGGATGGCGTACGGATGGCCCGCCCCGTACAGCAGCGGCGGCAGCACCCGCATGGCAACGGCATTGGGCTGCACCTTTTCCTGCTTGATGCCGGCAATCCAGGTCGCCTTGATGCGATCGATCTCGCTCTGGTCGAAGCGCGGTGCACGCACCACATCGGAGTACAGCTGCAGCGATGGCGCCAGGTTCTCCTTCAATGCCGACAGATAGACATTGGCGCCATCCAGCGACGCGCCTGCGCCAATGCTGGCACCCAGGCGCTCCACCGCATCGGCCAGCGCCAGCGAACCAAGCTGGCCGGCGCCTTCATCCAACATGCCCATGGTGAAGTTGGCGGTGCCCGGCTTGCGGCCCTGGTCGGCGGTGAAACCACCGGCGAACTCATAGCTGAACTGCACCACCGGCACATCGTGACGCTCGGCCAGGACCACCTGGGTACCGTTCTTCAGGGTCGCGCGCTGCAACTGCGGGAACTTCAACTCCGGGAAGCTGCGCGTCTGCGGCACGCCGGCACTACGGTCCACCTGGCTGGGCAGGGTGCTGTACTTGGGGTCCACGGCCGGCACGTTGAACGGGGTCGGTTTGCCGGACGGCAGTTCTTCCAATGCCACGCGCTCGCCTGGCTCGACCACGATGGTGTGGTCACCCACGCCCAGCCACTTGGCACCGGCAGCCTTCACGTCGGCAGCGGTAGCGGCCTCGATGTTGGCCAGCGAGGTACGGAAGCATCCCGGGTCACCCTCGAACACGGTGCACTGCGCCAGCGCATCAGCCTTGCCGCCAAAGCCACCAATGCGCTCGATGCCACGCACGAAGCCGGCACGCGACTGCACCTTGGCGCGCTCGAGTTCATCGGCGGTGGGGCCTTCGGCGATCAGGCGCTTCAGCTCCTCGTCGATGGCCTTCTCCACCTTGGCCGGATCGACGCCCTGCTTGACCGTGGCCATGATCAGGAAGTTGGAGCCCAACTGCGAGGCATCGGTCATCGCGCTGATGTTGTCCACCAGCTTGTCGTTGTGCAGCAGGCGCTGGTCCAGGCGTGAGGACTTGGCCCCGCCCAGCACGTAGGAGAACAGGTCGAGCTGGTCGATGTCGGTGGTGCCGACCTGGGCCACGTTCCAGGCGCGGTAGATGCGCGCCTGCGGCACCTTGTCGGTCATCACCTCACGGGTGGTGGCCGGGCGCTGGGCGATATTGACCGCCGGTTGGGCCATGCTCGGGCCGGCCGGAATGTCACCAAAGTACTTGGCGACCTTTTCCTTGGCGGTAGCCAGGTCGATGTCACCGGCCAACACCAGCACTGCGTTGTTGGGGCCGTACCAGGTGTGGAACCAGGTCTTGACGTCATCCAGCGAGGCGGCGTTGAGATCGTTCATGGAACCGATCACGCCGTGGTGGTACGGGTGGTTGGCCGGGTACATGGCCCGGGTCAACTTGTCCCACACCTGGCCATAGGGCTGGTTCTCGCCCTGGCGCTTTTCGTTCTGCACCACGCCGCGCTGCTCATCCAGCGCCGCCTGGTCGATGGCCCCCACCAGGTGGCCCATGCGGTCCGATTCCATCCACAGCGCCATGTCCAACGCGGTGGTCGGCACGTTCTGGAAATAGTTGGTGCGGTCGGTATTGGTGGTGCCGTTCTGATCGGTCGCGCCCACCTGCTTGAACGGTTCGAAGAACTCGCCGTCGTGGTTCTCGCTGCGCTGGAACATCAGGTGCTCGAACAGGTGCGCAAAGCCGGTGCGGCCGACCTGCTCGTCCTTGGCACCCACGTGGTACCAGATGTTCACCGCCACGATCGGTGCCTTGCGGTCGGTGTGCACGACCACCCGCAGGCCGTTGGGCAGGGTGAAGGTCTCATAGGGGATATCCACCGCTGCAGCGGTGGCGGCCGGCTTGGCCTGTGCAACCAGCGGTGTGCTGATGAATCCGCCCAGCGCGGCGGTCAGCGCAAGGGTCAGCACGGCAGTACGGGGCATAGCTGCGTTCATTCCATTTCCCTTTGGGTTTGCAGGTGGAAGCCGATCCTAGCCGCTCCCGGTGGGCCGGACATACCCCATCGGTAATGGGAAAAGTCCTTGCAAGGACCGGATACAGCGCAGAAGCAGCGCCCCAATGACCTTTCATAAGCCTGGCTGCCTGCCCAGCCGGAACGGATGTGTACCGACCGCGCGCCCCTACCTGAAGGCACTCAACCCTCGATGCACATGTCCGACACACCTCCGGATCGCCCGAACGTCCGTCCGGACAGGCGGCAATGCCTGACTGTCCGGACAGCGGACACTCTGCAACGGAAAATAATTCAAATAAATCAAATAGATGTATTTGGCACGCATCCTGCTCCCCTTGGAACTGCAGCCCGGGCGTCTCAGATGAAACATGACCAAAGGCTGAACAAATCTCGAAAAAGCGAAAAAGTTCTTGCGCTCCGAGATTTGGTGTACTACCTTACTACCACACCACCGCTCACACACACCAAACAGGTCCCGCCATGAACGCCAAGTCCCTCGCCATTGCCATCGCCCTGATTGCCAGCACCGGCTTTGTTTCTTCGGTGCAGGCCTCGGACATCACCACCCTGGAGACCGTCCAGGTCCGCCCCTCGGCTGACCAGTTGGCCCAGGCCGAACATGAAGCCAACAGCCCGATCCACACCTTGGCCGCCGTGCAGGTCCGCCCCACCGTCGGCCAGATCGTCGAGCTGATGGCCGAACAGGCGGCGTCCCGCCTGGCCGCTGCCAGCCCGGTGGCAATTGGTGCCCGTGCCAGCCAGTGGGTGGTTTCGCTGCCGGCCATCAATGTCCGCCCGGACGTGGAGCAGGTGCAGGCCATGGCCGCCGAAGCCGCTGCGGACGCCATCGGTCAGGTGGTCGCACAGGGTCTGGTGTCCAACTAACCCAGCCTCCCCGCGCTACCCGGCGTAAACTGCGCCGATGACTTCTGCCCCTGTTTTCGATGTAGTGCTTTACCAGCCCGAGATCCCGCCGAACACCGGCAATGTGATCCGGCTCTGTGCCAACACCGGCGCGCGGCTGCACCTGATCGAACCGCTTGGTTTCGACCTCAGTGACAAGCAGCTCAAACGCGCCGGCCTGGACTATCACGAGTACGCACAGATGCAGGTCCACCCGGACCTGGAAACCGCTTTGGCGCGCATCATGCCCAAGCGCCTGTTTGCATTGAGTACCCGCTCCAGCGTGCGCTATGACACCGTGCAGTTCGCCGATGGCGATGCCTTCCTGTTCGGCCCGGAAACCCGTGGCCTGCCGCAGGAGCTGCTGGACGCCCTGCCCGACGGCCATCGCCTGCGCCTGCCGATGCAGCCGCACAACCGCAGCCTGAACCTGTCCAACTCGGTCGCCGTGGTGGTGTACGAAGCCTGGCGCCAGCACGGCTTCCCCGGCGGCGCGTAAGCACTGCCCGGTAGTGCCGAGCCATGCTCGGCAAGAGGCGTTACCTGTGTAGTGCCGAGCCATGCTCGGCAAGAGGCGTTACCGGTAAAGCCGCTGCCGAGCATGGCTCGGCACTACAGGGCATGGCGGCTTCTGCCGCGCATGGCTCAGCGCTACGAACCTGGCAACTATTGGGTGATATCGCGTAGCCGGGTCTCCGGCATCAGCCATAGCGCCAACAGGCCACACAGCAAGGCCATCGCCGTCGGATAGAACAGCCCAACGAAATCACTGTGGTAATGCGCGCTCAAGGCCGCCGTCGCCAGCGGCATGAAGCCGCCAAACCAGCCGTTGCCCAGGTGGTACGGCAGGCCAATCGCGCTGTAGCGGATGCGGGTGGGGAACAACTCCACCAGATACGCCGAGGCCGGGCCGCAGACCAGCGCCACCGGCACCGACAACCACCACAGCACCGCCAGCGCCGCGCCAAATGACAGCTCGGGGCGCACATGGGCCGCCAGCAATTTGAAAGCCGGCAACAAGGTGGTGCCCGCCAACAGGAAGCCGGTGATGATCACCGGCCGGCGGCCGATGCGATCGGACAGCCAACCGGCCAACGGAAACAACGGCGCCGCCAACAACAGCGCACACATCATCAGTTCACCGGCCGTGCCCACGTCCAGGCCCAGCGGCGATTGCAGGAATACCAGCGGGAAATACTGCCCCGCATTCCACACCACGCCCTGCGCGGCGGTCATTGTCGCCAGCGCCAGCAGCATGGCCTTCAGGTGATCACGGTTGCCGAAGGCTTCCTTCAACGGCGACGTCGCCACCTTGCCCTCGCGCTGCAGCTTCTCGAAGGCCGGTGATTCGGCCAGGTGCAGGCGCATGTACACCGACAAACCCAGCAACAGCACCGAGGCCAGGAACGGCAGCCGCCAGCCCCATTGCGCAAATGCGTCCTCACCCAAGGCATGCCGGCACAGGCTGATCGTGCCCAGCGCCAGCAACAGGCCAAGCGTCCCGGTGCCCATCACCAGCGAGGTATTGAGCCCGCGTCGCGATGGCTGCGAATGCTCGGCCACATAGGTGGCGGCACCACCAAACTCGCCGCCTACCGCAATGCCCTGCAGCAGCCGCAGGCTCACCAGCAATACGGGTGCAAGCACACCGGCCATCGCATAGGTAGGCAATGCACCGATGCCGATGGTGGCCGTGCCCATCAGCACGATGGTGATCAGGAAGGTGCGGCGGCGCCCTACCCGGTCGCCGAGGCGACCAAAGATCAGCGCGCCCAGCGGCCGCACCACCCAGCCTGCACCAAACACTGCCAGCGCCGACAGCAAGGCAGCGGTTTCATGCCCTGGCGGAAAGAACTGCCGGCCCAGCACCACCGCAAGTGAGCCGTACAGAAAGAAGTCGAACCACTCGAACACGGTGCCGGCCACTGCCGCGGCAATCGCCCGCAGGTTGCTGCCGACAGGCGGCGTGGACAAAGCCTGCATGGCCGATCAGCCGCCCACCACGCCCTGCGCCTGCAAGGCCTGCAGGCGTGCATCGTCGATGGACAACACCTCTTCCAGTACTTCGCGGGTGTGCTGGCCCAGCACCGGCGCCGCTTGCCCGTACTGCAGCGGCGTGGCGGAGAACTTCAGCGGATTGCGCACCATCGGCACGCTGCCGCCGCCGGCGTGTGGCAGCTCGATGCGCAGCCCGCGTGCCTGCACCTGCGGGTCGTCGAAGACCTGGTCGATGCGGTTGACCGGGTTGGCCGGCACCACTGCCTTTTCCAGTGCCTCCAGCCATTGCGCGGCCGGGCGCGTGCGCAGCCGCTGCTGCAGGTAGGGCACCAGTTCCTCACGGTGGGCGACACGGGCATTGTTGGTGGCGTAACGCGGATCGCTGGCCAGTTGCGGCTCGCCGATCACCTCGCACAAACGCGCGAACTGGCCGTCGTTGCCAACGGCCAACATGAAATAGCCATCGGCCGCCGGCATCACCTGGTAGGGGACGATGTTCGGGTGCGCGGTGCCCTGGCGGGTTGGCACCACCCCACCGACCAGGTAGTTGGACGCCTGGTTGGCCAACCATGCCACCTGCGTGTCCAGCAGGGCCAGATCGATCTGCTGGCCCACGCCGGTGCGCTCGGCGTGACGCAACGCCGCCAGGATGGCGGTGGCCGCATACATGCCGGTCATCAGGTCGGTGGCGGCCACGCCCACTTTCTGCGGGCCGGCGCCGGGCGCACCGTCCGCTTCGCCGGTGACGCTCATCAGGCCACCGATGGCCTGGATGGCGGCGTCATAGCCGGCGCGCTGGGCATAGGGGCCGTCCTGGCCGTAGCCAGTGATCGAGCAGTACACCAGGCGCGGATTGATGGCCTGCAGGCTGGTGAAATCCAGCCCGTATTTCTTCAACCCACCGACCTTGTAATTCTCCACCAGCACATCGCACTGCATCACCAACTCACGCAGCAAGGCCTGGCCTTCGGCGGTGGTGAAGTCGATCGCCACCGAGCGCTTGCCACGGTTGGCGCACAGGTAATACGCCGACTCGCGGGTATCGCGGCCTTCGGCATCCTGCAGATAGGGCGGGCCCCAGGTACGGGTGTCATCCCCCACCCCGGGACGCTCGACCTTGATCACGTCGGCACCAAAATCGGCCAACACCTGCGTGGCCCACGGGCCGGCAAGGATGCGTGAGAGATCGAGAACGCGGACGCCGTCGAGCAGTTTCATTTCGGCCACCAGTTGCTGCAGGCCTGCGGCAGCGACGGCTGCCAGGCGATGGCCTGCTGGAATGCCTCGGCCAAGGCGATCAGGCTCAACTCATCACCGATGGTGCCAACCAGCTGCATGCCGGCCGGCAG
>NZ_DLJW01000061.1:9774-21067 GCF_002477705.1 Stenotrophomonas sp. UBA7606
AGCTGCATGCCGGCCGGCAGTTCGCCGGCGGCGACCGGCAAGGGCACTGACAACGCAGGATTGCCGGCCAGGTTGGCGTAGGCGGTAAGGTCGGCCTGGCTGGCCGGTGCCGCCTGCCCGAAGGCGAATGCGCGTTGCGGCGCGGTCGGCATCACCAGTACATCGCACTGCGCCAACCACTGCTGCAACTGCACCTGGCCGCGGTCGGCCAGCTGCGCGGCGGCGGCCAGCTCGGCGGCACTGCGGCCCTCGGCCCAGGACATCAGCTTGACCAGCAACGGCGAGAACTTGCTGCGATCACCGGCCCAGGCATCGGCATGCTCGACCAGCATCTCGGCCTCGCTCATCAACAGCCCGGCACGGCGAGCGCGGGCCGAGGCGAACGCCGGCGCTGGCAATGGCTGCAAGCGATGCCCCAGCCCGACCAGCACCCGCAGTCCGTCCTCGAAGGCGGCCTGCACGTCCGCCGCCACCTCGGCGGCATCGCCAAAATCGACCACACCGATGCGCAGACCAGTGGTCTCGGGCGCGCCATAGTGGATGGCGCGCGACTGCGCGCAGGCCGGATCAAACCCGGTCATCAGCTGCAGCAGCAGGCGCAGATCGCGTGCGGAGCGGGTCAGCGGACCGATATGGTCCAGGCGCCGGCACAAGGCCACCGTGCCACGGGTGCTGATCGCACCCCAGCTTGGCTTCAGCCCGACCACGCCGCAGTAGCTTGCCGGAATGCGCACCGAACCCATGGTGTCGGTGCCCAGCGCGGCCGCGCACAGGCCGGCGGCTACCGCTGCGCCGCTGCCACCACTGGAGCCGCCCGGCGTGTAGCCGTGGCGGTGCGGGTTATGGCAGGCGCCGTAGAACGGATTGTCGTTGTCCGCGCCCATTGCCGCTTCATGCATGTTGAGCTTGCCAACGATCACCGCGCCGGCCGCGCGCAGCGCCGCCACCGCAGGGTTGTCGTCCGTCGCCGGGGCATCATGACGGCGGGTTTCCATGCCGGCGGTGGTGACCATGCCGGCCACGTCGATATTGTCCTTGACCGCCACCGGCAGGCCTTCCAGCGGACGCGCGGTGCCATTGGCACGGCGCTGGTCCGAGGCCGCTGCCGCCGCCAATGCGCCCTGCGCATCGACGTGGATATAGCTGTTGACCTGCGCCTGGCTGGCGGCAATGGCCGCCAGCTGCTGGGTGATCAATTCGCTGCTGCTCACTGCGCCGGAAGCAAGCAGGGCCGACTGGGTACTCAGGTCGGAACTCAACAATGACGCGTCGGCCTTGCTCACGGGGTTTTCCTCAAGCGAAACGTTTGTCGATCAGGCGCACCGGCTTCTGCCGCACCTCGATGCCGGTCAGCGGCGCCAACGCACCCGGTGCGGCCAGCACGATGCTCATCTCAACACCCAGGCGCTGGCGCAGCAATGCCGCAAACTCCGCAGCCAGCTGTGCGTCATCCAGCGCGCCACGGGTTTCCACGTGCACGGCCAGATCATCGCGGCCACCTTCGTCACGGCTGGCCACGCAGATGAACTCGCCGGCAAAGGCGGCGTGCTCTTCCAGCACCGGTGCCATCGCCTGCGGGAACACGTTGATGCCGCGGATCTTGACCATGTTGTCGCTGCGGCCGAGGAAGCCCTCGATGCGGCGCAGGTTCATGCCCAGCGACGACGGCGTGGTCAGCACGCGGGTCACGTCATGGGTGTTGAAGCGGATGATCGGGTAGATGTCGTCCTTGTACAGGCAGGTGACCACCATGTCGCCGGTACCGCCATCAGCCACCGGCGCACCGCTGTCGACGTCAAGGATTTCGACGTACTGCGCGTCTTCCATCAGGTACAGGCCGTCCTGGTCCGGGCCCTGGCCGGCAATCGCGCCGGTGTCGCCCACGCCGTACCAGTCGTACAGCTCCACCCCGCCCCAGGCCGCCGACAGCGACTCGCGCGATTCACGGCCGAGGTGGCCGCAGATCATCCGCACCGGGATGTCCTTGCCCGGCACCAGGCCGTTCTCGCGGGCCACGTCGGCCAGCTTCTTGATGTAATCGGCAAAACCAACAATCACGTTGGCGCCCATGTTCTTCATCAGCTGCACCTGCTGCGCCGAGCGCATCTCGATGCCGGTGCCGGCCGAGCAGAACAGCGCCTGGGTGTAATGGGTCACCGCTTCGCGCACGTAGTGGCCGCCGTTGATCATGCCGTGGCCATACACCGAGTGCACCACGTCGCCAGGCTGCATGCCCTGCCAGCGGTACAGGCGCGCCAGCAGCAGGCTTTGCACTTCGCGCGAATGCGGCGAGAACACCAGCGGCTGCGGGCGGCCGGTGGTGCCGGAGGTGGTGTGGAACACCAGCGGCTTGTTGCCCGCCTCGGTGCCGTCCTGCCAGCCGTGGAAATCGCCCAGCGGCGGATTGGCTTCTACCGAGGCCATGATTTCGTGCTTGCCGAACACCGGCAGCTTGGTGATGTCATCCAGGCTCTGGATGTCTTCCGGCTTGACCCCGGCATTGCCCCACAGGCGCTGGTAGAACGGAATCTGCCAGGCGCGGGCCACGCAACGCAGGAACATCGCGTTCTGCTCGGCGCGCAGTTCCTCGCGGCTGATGTTCTTGAACTTGTCGGTGAAAGCCTGGTCCAGCGGGAACTGCTTGAGCAGCTCCTTGACATCGAACGACTCGAAATAGGTGGCGTAGGTCATGGGGTCTCGACAATCAGCAGGTCGACCAGCCGCCTGACATCGTCGATGTCCTGCAGATGGTCGAAGTGGGAGATCAGGGCATTGCGGTGGCCGGCATCGAACGGACGCGCGGCGTGGTCAAGGCAGTGGTGGAACTTTTCCAGTTGCTGGGCGCGCGACAGCGGCCGTTGCGGCGAGCCGATGGCGGCATCCCGGTGGTTGTGCAGCATCTGGCCATCGCGCAGGGTGACCGTCATCGACTGCGGCACCAACGCATTGGGGTCTTCGCAGTCGTTCGGCACCAGGCTGACCTGCGTGGCGAAGGCGGCCAGGCGGGTATCGGCCAGCTTGTCCGGCGCATAGGCCGACAAGCCGACCTTGCCATCCAGCAGCACGGTGCCCAGCAGGAACGGCAGGCACAGCCGCGCGTAGCTGGTTTCCATCGCCGGCTGGTAGCTGCGGCCAACCAGGCGGCGCACCAAGGGCGGCGCCTGCAGTTCGATGCGGGCGACGTTGTCCAGATCCAGGCCGTGCTGCTGGCGCAACTCCATCAGCATGTCCTGGGCGGCATGCGCGGCACCGCCGGTGGGGAACACCTTGTGGCTGACGGTGAGGATCTGCGCTTCGCCCGCAGCCAGTTTCCGCAGCGACGGGCCGACGTCGAACTCACCTTCAATCAACGGCAGGTAGCCGAACGGACCTTCCAGCATCTCGCGCGGCGCCGGGAAGCCATTGCGCGCCAGCTCCCAGCAACTCAGCGCGGCGCGCGCATTCAAGGCAACCTGCAGGGCCAGGGTGGGCGAGCCTTCCACGTGCGCCTGCATGGTGCCGGACAGGTGGCTGTAGGTCAGGCCGAGCGCGCGTCGCATCAACTCCTCATCGGCCCCGTGCAGGTGCGCGATGCCTGCCGCCGCACCCAGTGCACCGCACATCGACGGGCGGAAGAAGCGCATCGGTGCACGGCCGCTGATGCCGATCAGGGTGGCCACATCCACCGCCACGTTGAGCGCGGTGATCAAGGCCTTGCCGTCCACCACCACGCCATCGACAGTGGCGCGCTGTTCGGCCGCTGCCAACAGGGCCGACTGGATCACCGCCAGCGGATGCACCACCGCCGGCATGTGCACGCAATCAAATTCCTGGCTGTGGATCTGGTAGCCGTTGACCATCGCCACGCTGGCGGCCGGCAAGGGCTCGCCGGTCACCCAGACCCGCGCGCCGGCCCCCTTGCCATAGCTGGCAGCGCTGCGGCGTACCACCTGGGTCAGGGGCACCTGCGGGCCGGAGCCGGAAATACCGACCGCGGCCGAGTCCATCACGAAGACACGGGTTGCCGCCACCGCTTCGGTGGACAGGTCTTCAAAACGCAGCGTGCAGGCGTGCTGCAACAAGGCTTCGGTCAATCGCATCAGGTCACCCGCGCCAACATCGTGTTCAAGGCGTCCAGAGTGCCGCCCTGGGCCAGCGCCTGCACCTGCCCAAAGAGGGGTTGCGCCAGGCCCGCCGATACCCCTCCCCATTGGGCGAGCGCCAGTGCCTTGGCCAATACATCCTCGGCCGACATCGGGCACTCGGGGTCACCCCAGGCATCGATGCGCTCGGCCTGCAGTTGTCGGCCATCGGCCAGCCGCACCTGCACGCTGGCACCGTAATGCGTGGGGAAACGCTGGCTGCAGGCGGCGTCCTCGTGCAGGCTGATGCGCGCGCACCACGGTGCGAGCTCGGCATCGCTGCAGGCTTCGGCGGTGTAATGCGCCAGCTGCGGGCGGCCATGCACCAGGATCGAGGCCAGCGCGTGCTGCAGGCTGAACTTGGCTTCCAGCTCGGTCTGTGGCTGCGGACGATCGCAGAAACGCAGGGCTTCGGCATAGGTATGCACCTGCACGTGCTCGATCTGCGCCAGCTCGCCGGCATCCAGCTGCGCCAGCGAATCACGCAGGGCATCGATGGCCGGATGGGCGTGGCGGCAGGCCGGCCAGGGCTTGAGGCTGGTGCTGTGGATCAGCCAGTCGGCCTCGTCGGCAACCACCTGTTCCGGCACGGCATCCGGCGCGGTTGCGGCAAACAGGCCCTGTTCGCCTTCCAGTATCCTGCGCGGCCCACGCACGCCCGCCACCGCCAACTGCGACGCCAGCCAGCCACTGCGTGCGGCTTCGGCGTTGTGCAGTGATTTGGTCGGCACCGGCTCGTGGCGCATCTGCCACAGGCCACCGGTACGGCTGCCCGCGGTGCCCAGCGCATCGGCCAGCGATTCGGCCGGCAGGCGCAACACCGATGCGGCGGCAGCGGCGGCGCCAAACGCGCCCGCAGTGGAGGTTGGGTGCCAGTAGCGGTAGTGCGCCTTGCCCAGCGCCCGGCCGACGCGGATGGTGGCCTCGTAGCCGCGCACGATGGCATCGAGCAGGGCATCGGCATCGGCGCCTTCGGCCTGCGCCGCAGCCAGGGCCACCGGTATGACTACCGGACCAGGATGCAGGATGGCGCCGCGGTGCACATCATCCATTTCCAGCACATTGCCCAATGCCGCATTGAGCAGCAGCGCATCGGCGGGGCTACGGCGCCCAGCACCCAGCGCCACCACTGTGCCGGCCGCCTGTGCCTGCACCACGCTGCGCAGCTGCGCTGCCAGCGGGTAACGCAGGGCCGCCAGCGCACACCCCAGCCAATCCACCAGCAGCAAGGCCGCACGTTGCCGCGCGGCGGCGTCCACCGGCTGTTGCAGGCGTTGTGCAAGCTGTTCGGTAAGGCTGGCGGCTGGCGTGGTCATCGCGCGTCAGGGTCTCGTTGCTGGCCCGCCGCAGCGGGTTTTCGGGAAGGTGGAACGGTAACCGCGTGAAAGGAGCATAACCGACTTTGTCCGGACATATCATATGATCCGTTTCCCGAAGCCCGCAATCTGTGCCCATGCCTCGAATTCTGGATGCCGACACTTTCTTCGACTACCTCGCGCAGGGTCCCGAGATCTTCGCGCCCGGTTGTGCCGGCCATTCACTGTTGTTTGAACAGTGGCTGCGCGCCGGTGCCGAGCGCTGCGCCGGCCTGCGCTTCACCGGCGTGCACATCCCCACGGTCAATACCTTCGACTTTGCCGGGCTGCACCCGCAGGCGCGCCAGCGCAGCATTTTCCTGAGCGGCGACCTGCGCAGCTCGTGGCTGGAGGGCCGCGTCGACTACCTGCCCATGACCTATACCGCCACCTGGCGCTGGCTGCGCGAAAGCGTGGCCTTCGATACCGTGCTGGTGCAGGTGGCACCGCCCGATGAGGACGGCAACTGCTCGCTGGGCATTGCCTGCGACTTCACCCCGGCCGCCTGGCCGCGGGCCACACGCGTGCTTGCGCATATCAACCCGCGCATGCCGCGCACACGTGGGCCTTCCATCCCGTTGTCACGCATCACCGCTGCCATCGAGCAGGACGCGCCGCTGCTGGAAATTCCGGACCCCGCTGGCGATGCCGCGATGGATGCGGTGGCCGAGCAGGTGGCAACGCTGGTGGACGACGGCGCCACCCTGCAATTGGGCCTGGGCCGCCTGCAATCGGCGGTGCTGCGGGCAGTGCGCGAGCGCCGCAACCTGCGCATCCACAGTGGCATGGTGTCCGACGGTCTACTCGGCCTGCTGGAATCCGGCGCCCTGTCGCCTGCACCGGATGCGGTGGTGGCCGGCGTCGCCTTGGGTACACAGGCGCTGTACGGCATTGCGCCGCGCAACATAATGTTCCGTGAGGTGGGCCATACCCACGACCATGGCGTGCTGGGCGGTATTCCGCGCCTGACTGCCATCAACAGCGCGTTGTCGGTGGATCTGCTGGGCCAGGTGAACGGCGAATTCCTGTCTGGACGCCAACTGAGTGGCGTGGGTGGCCTGCCGGATTTCCTGCAGGGCGCTCGCCAATCGACCGGTGGTCGCGGCATCATTGCACTGCCTGCCAGCACCCCAAAGGGTGAAAGCAGGATTGTCCCGATGCTTCCCGCGGGGCCAGTGAGCCTGGCGCGCGTGGATGCGGGCTGCATAGTCAGCGAGCATGGCGTAGCCGATCTGCGCCATCTCGACGTCCATGCCCGAGCCCGCGCCCTGATTGCCATCGCCGCCCCCGAACACCGTGACGCCCTGCAGCGCAGCTGGCAGGAACTTTCGCTCAGACTTTGAACAAGGATCTGTACATATGACAGGTACGCGACGCAGCAAGCCCCGCTATGCCGAACTGGGTGACCTGCTGCAGACGGCGATCGAGAAAGGCGAATATGCCGTCGGTACCCTGCTGCCCACCGAGCTGGAATTGTGCGAGCGTTTCAGCGTCAGCCGCCATACCGCGCGCGCGGCGCTGGCGCAGCTGATCAGCGCCGGCCTGGTACAGCGTCGGCCAGGTGCAGGTACCCGCGTGATCGCGCAGAGCGCGGCCATGCGCTATGAACACGAGATCGACACCGTCGACCTGCTGATGCAGTACGGCAATACCACCCGCTTGAAGGTCCTGCAGGCCGATCGGCTGCAGGCCGACGCGGCGATGGCGCAGCGCCTGGACATGCACGAAGGCAAGGACTACCTGCGCCTGCACTGCCTGCGCCTGGAAGAACAGACCCGCGAGCCGATCGCGGTGACCGAGATGCTGATACCGGTGCGCAGCGGCGTACCTGCCGACAAGTTGCTGGAAGTCAGCGGCGCGGCGCGTGCACTGGCCAGGTTCCTCGATCCAACCCGGCTGTCGCGCGTGGAGCAGGTATTTGATGCCGCCTCGTTCGACGCGGCCGATGCCAAGCTGCTGGACATCAAGAAGAGCGAGCCGGCGATGCGCGTGCAGCGCCGCTACCGCGACACCAACGGTCGCCTGCTGCTGGTGGCCATCAGCCTGCACCCGCCAGGACGTTTTGCGTACTCGATGGTGCTGTCGCGCAACCATCGATAACGGCTGGATTGGGGCCGGAGTCGATTCTGGCTTTCGCCTCTGCCCTGAGGCAGCTTGCGCCTGTGCTTGTCCGCTTGCGGGGAAGCGCATGGCCCCTGGTAAATACAGCGACCGGGTGAGTCAGGGGCTGTTACGCCCGGGTTTGTGCAATGCCGCCTTCGGGCAGAACAGCACGGTGCTGCGCACCTCACCCTCTCCCCAACCCCTCTCCCGGGGGGAGAGGGGCTTCAAGCAAGCTTTCAAGCCTTCAGGCAGCGCTTCAGGCGACAGCGCTGCGCGGCGCTGCCGCGCTTACTTCTTGAACAGCAGCGCCAACACGCTGGGCCGCAGTGCCAACTTCATCATCTGGCGGAACTCCGCCGGCGTCAGGCTGGTCTTGCACGGCAGCATGCCGGCAACACCGTCCATCACCAGCAGGCCATCCTCGGCCTTGACGTCGTTGATGCGCACGTCCAGCTTCATCGCGGGGGTAGCAACCTTCATGCTCAGCCCTCCCAGTTGCCAAGACCAACGATTTCACGGCCTGCCGCGCGGCCGGAGATCATCGCTTCGGTCAGGTACGAGCCGTTCTGGTACAGGTCCGAGAACATCGAGCCCATCTCACCGGCTTCGTACAGGCGCGGGATGTGCTTGCCATCGTGGTCCAGCACCTCGGACTTGATGTTGCGGCGCGCGCCACCGCCAGTGCAGACGATCACCGGGTCAACACGCACGCCGTAGAACGGCGCCTGCGCAATCGGGAACAAGGTGTCCGGGTTGCGGCCAAAATCAGCATCGTGCTTGGCCGCACAGGCCGCGTTGTAGCGCTCCACTTCCGCGCGCAGCTTGGCCGGATCACGGTTGATCTTCACTGCCAGCTCTTCAATCGTGTCGGCCCGCTGGATCCAACCCTTCTCGATTTCCGCCGAGTTGTCATCGGACCATTTGTAGCCGCGCACCACCGGGTTCCAGCTCATCACTTCCACCACCAGCTTGTTGTACTGGCAGGTGATGGCATCAAAGATCATGTGCACCGGCTGCGCACGATAGTGCGGGGTGTCCACCCAATGGCCGTGCTTCTTTTCCTTGTAATGGGTGAGCTGCAGCTCGGCGGTTTCGTTGTAGAAGCGCTCGGTGTTCGCATCCACCTCGATCCAGCTGAAGCTCTGCCAGAAGAAATTGCGCAGAAAGCCGTTGACGAAGCCCTCCGGCTTGAAGCCCGGCCAGATGCCGCCCGACTGGCCCTGGTTGCGCATATGCCACAGATCGGCGCCGGCCTTCTGCAGGATCTTGATGCCGTCGCCGGTGTTGTGCGGCGTGCCCAGTGGTGCCGGGTTGGCCAGGCCGAAGTAATTGCGCTGCATGTCCAGGTTGGCTTCAAAGCCGCCGGTGGCCATCACCACGCCTTTGTTGGCACGGATGGCCACGCGCTGGCCGTTCTGCTCGGCAATGACACCAAACACTTCCAGCGTATCCGGGTCCTGCACCAGGTCCTTGAGCGGCGACTCGTAGGCAATCTGGATGCGCGGACGCAGGCGGATGTTCTCGCGGAAGGCCAGGTACACGCCCGAGGGAATCGGCAGGATGGTGGCCGTGCAATGCACAGCCTCGCGCGCACCGAACTCCGGGAACTCCAGCACCGCATCGCGCTCGGAGAAGCCGGTGCCATGGATGAACTGCGCACCGGCCTGGGCGGCGCGCTCCTGGATCCACGGCTCCAGCGCTTCCATCGCCTCGGACCACGGCACCAGCATATCTTCCGGGATCGGGTTGGCCACGCTCATCTTGCGCTGGTACTCGGCCAGCACCTTGGCGTTCTTGGTGATCAGCAACGACTGCCCGGCCACCCGGCTGTTGCCGCCGGTCTCGGCCTCGTTGGCCTTTTCCAGGATGAGGATGGACAGGTTCGGGTCCAGGTCATGCGCCTCGATGGCGGCGCACATGGCGGCCAGGCCAAAGCCGGCGATGACGAGGTCGTACTGCTGGTCCCACTGTTTGACGGCGTTGCGGCTGGCCATGGTTCCCCTCCCGGGAGATTGCGATAGCCCGACTATCAGCGCCCTGCCCCGGCAACCGCCAACCAATTCGCGTACGATCCACAACCATTGGTTGTTACAGCGCACCCACCATGGATCTACGCCAGCTCCGCTACTTCCTGTCCGTGGTTGAACACGGCAGTTTCACCCGCGCCGCCGCGGCCACCGGCCGCACCCAGCAGGCCCTGAGCAAGGGCATCCAGGCGCTGGAGCAGCAACTGGGCGCGCGCCTGTTCGAGCGCGGCAGCCGCGAAGCGCGGCTCACCGACGTGGGCCGCCTGCTGATGGAGCACGCCCAGCCCGCCCACGACGCGGTGCGCCGCTTCGAGGACCGCCTGCAGGAGCTGCAGACCGGCGCCGAGGGACAAGTGCGCATCGGCACCGGCCCCAGCACCGCCGGCTCGCTGGTGGCGCCGGCAGTGCTGGCCCTGCGCCGGCACTGGCCGAAGATCGGCATCCACGTCAGCGGCGGCATCCTCCCCGAGCTGCTGCCCAACCTGCTGGCGCGCGAGCTGGACGCGGTGGTCACCCTGCACACCTTCGGCGACGGCGACCCGGACCCGCGCATCAAGAGTGACGTGCTGATGCACGATGAATACCGTGTGCTCGCCAGCGTGCGCCACCCGCTGGCGCGGCAACGCGATATCACGCCGGCACAGTTGCTCGAGCAGGCCTGGATATTCGGACGGCGCCTGGGCGCGGTGGAGGCCGCGTTCCGGCAACGCTTCCACGAAGCCGGCCTTGAACCACCACTCAACACGATGGAAAGCGGCTCGCCGGAATTCATGCGCGCGATGATCCGCGACGGCGGCTATCTCACGTTGCTGCCCAGCCGTTTGGCGCAGGCCGAGTTGCTTGCCGGCCATTGGGTGAAGCTGGATGCACCCGGGTTTGCGTGGCAACGGCCGGTAATGGTCTACACCCGCGACGGCGAGCCACAAAGCGCGCCCTTGGCAAGGTTTCTACAAGCGCTGCGGAATGCAGCCGAGCAGGCGCAGGTGCGACAGGTGGAGTGAAGCGGCGTTTGCCCAGGCTTGGGTACTTAAGGACAGGCACAGGAGTCGCCTATGCATGCCACCACCACGGCCCTCCGCAGGTTGTTACACCGCAACAAAGCGGTCGCTATCTGTTATGACCGCTAGCTGGCGGTTATTGCTGGCCGAGACCCCTGTGTAGAACGCCGAGCATTCGAACACAAACATTTGATCCAGCGGGGGAATCTGCCCTGTTCCACGCAGGGAAAAAACGCGGGATACTCCGCGCTACACCGCTGTTAGGCGGTCCAATACGAGTTAGGTGCTGCATGAGCATGCCGCTCCCGATCAACGTGGTAATCCTTGCCTCATCGGAGGCCGAATTTCGTGGCATCAAGAAAGTGTCGAGGCTCAGAAAGCCTGGAGTTTCGCCGCGCTACTTTCTGCCTACGCTAGAAAGATCAGATAAATTCGCGCACTTCGCGAGCATTGACCAAGCCAGCATCACGCTATGGGTAGCATTGGATCAGCCTTCCAAGCTCAAATGCGAAGAGATAGCCGCTAGGCTACAATCAAGCCCGGGGTACAGTCGCGGGTTCTACGACATACACTTGCCAAATCCTGTTGTCAGCGCTGCAACCATGACTGATCTTCAACGGATTGTTGATGAGGTCTGGGAGGCATTCTGTGCAACATCGTGAGGCGGCACCTAACAATTCCGTAAGGAA
>NZ_DLJW01000063.1:0-9264 GCF_002477705.1 Stenotrophomonas sp. UBA7606
TGGCTTTGGCCTTGGCGGTTGTTGTGCCTCCGGCTGTGGCTCTGGCTCTGGCTCTGGCTCTTGCTCTGGCTTTGGCTCTGGCCTTGGCTCTGGCCTTGGCTCTGGCCTTGGCCTTGGCTCTGGCCTTGGCTCTGGCCTTGGCTCTGACTCAATCCCTTCTCCCGCACGCGGGAGAAGGTGCCTCAACGGGGCGGATGAGGGCAGCTCTTGATTTGTAGCTGGTGCGTTTCCCGCTGCATGGCCAAGGCAAAGCAAAGCTGCACGGTACTTCGCACTACCCCCTCCCCGCTCCGCGACCGGCTCTTGCGCTGACACAAGGGCGCTCGAATGACCGCGAATCAATGGTTCGCAAGCGCCCCGCCCCGCGAGCGAGAGAGGGGCTTAAGCAGGTCTTCCAGCAGGGCCAATGCGGCTTACCGCCAGTTGTAGTTGAACGACAGGCCGATGATGCGCGGGTCGTTGTAGACCGCCGCCATGTAGTTCTCGATCACACCCTTGAGGTTTTTCTCGTTGGTGATGTTGCGGGCAAAGGCTGCCACTTCCCAGGCACCGTAACCACCGGTGTAACCCACCCGCAGGCCGCCTTCGAAGTTGCCCTTGGAGTAGAACTCCTTGCTGTCGTACAGCACGAACTGGGTCTCGCCCTGCTTGTTCCAGTCGGTGGCGAAGAACACCGCGCCATCATCGCCGACCGGAATGTCATAACGCGCAGCCAGGTTCAGGTTGTACTTCGGCGCGTTCGGCAGCGGGTTGCCATCGATCTGCGCATAGACATTGCTGCCGATCTTGATGGTCGGGTCGTTGACCGTGCATACCACCACGCCGTTGAGCGCGCAGACCTGCGCATACACACGCTTGTCCTGGATCTTGCTGTGCAGCAGGCTCAGGCCGGCGGTCAGCGACAGGTTGGGGATCGGACGCCAATCCATGTCCGCTTCCAGGCCGTAGGCACGGGCCTTGTCGGCATTGAACAGCACACCGTTGCCGTTGGAGTCGTTGCCGTTGAGCTGGATGTCGTTGACGGTATAGGTGAAGCCGCTGACGTTCAGGCGCAGGCGGTTGTCCAGCAGGCTGCTCTTGATACCGGCTTCCCAGGACAGGATGGTTTCCGAATCGGCAGTGGTGAAGTCGGCATTGAACACCGCCGAGCGGCCCTGGATGGTCGGCCCACGGAAGCCGCGCGCCACGCGTGCATACAGGCTCAGCTCCGGGCTGACCTCATACATCGCGCTCAGGTCCCAGCTGGGCTGGGTATCGGACATCTCGACGTTGTGGCGGCCCTTGTAGGTCACCAACCCGGCAGCGGTGTCGGCGGTCTTCAGCAGACGCGTGCTCTTCTCGTCCTTGGTCGCGCGGACACCTGCGGTCAAGGTCAGCGCATCGGTGGCCTTCCAGCTCACTTGGCCAAACCCGGCCCAGGAGGTGTTGATATTGCGCAGGCGCACCCAGTTGTTCGGGTTGTGCGCGGGCGTGGTGAGGAACCAGGCACGCTGGTAGAAATCGGTGGTGTCGCGGCCGTCGAAGTAGAACGCACCCACCTGCCACGACCACGGGTCGGTGGCATTGGAGGCCAGCCGCAGTTCCTGGGTGAACTGGTCCAGGTCCTGCACCTGGCCCATCGACTGGCCGTAGCCATTGGGCAGGCCATTGACCGGGTAGTCCACCGCGGCGCCGCCGTCGGTGTCGCCGCGGCTGTAACCGGAGGTGGTTTCGTAGGCGCTGATCGAGGTCAGCGTGGTGTTGCCGAAATCGTAGGTCGCCTTCAGCGAGCCACCGTGGGTCTTGTAGGCCTGCGGATTATTGTCGGCCTCGTCAAAAGCGACCTTGTCGCGCGGCACATCGACGCGGTTGCTGCCCTTCACCAGCGCGTTGCGCAGGAACAGGGTTGAAGTACCCTCGTAGTCGCGGGTGTGCGCCGAAGCCAGCAACGAGAACTGTTCGTTCGGCTTGTACAGCAGCTGCAGGCGCAGGTTGCGGTCGTCATAGCCGCCCATGGTGTCGTTCTTCGGCGTCACCGTGCCGTCGGCGCTGGGGCCGCGATAGGTGTTGTCCATCCAGTCGTCGCGGTGCTGGTACAGGGTGGAGACGCGGTAGGACAGCACGTCGTTGATCGCGCCGCCCATGCCACCGTCGATGGCCACCGTGTTGTAGCTGCCGTAGCTGATGTTGACCCGGCCACTCGGGTCCTGGCTGGGCTTGGCGGTGTCGAACTTGACGATGCCGGCGGTGGTGTTGCGGCCGAACAGCGAGCCCTGCGGGCCGCGCAGCACTTCCACCTGGTCCACGTCATAGACCGGGTTGGACTTGAGCACCACGTGCTCCAGCACCACGTCGTCCTGGATGATGGACACCGGTTGCGAAGCGCCAAGGTAGAAATCGATATTGCCCAGGCCACGGATGTAGAAGCGCGGGAAGATGCGCCCGGTGGTGGTCTCGGCATAGAAGCTGGGCACGCGCCCGGACAGTGCCAGCAAGGTGTCGTCGGCACCCTCGGTATAGCTGCGCAGCGCCTCGCCCTGCACCACGCCCACCGACACCGGCACGTCCTGCAGGTTCTGTTCGCGGCGCTCGGCGGTCACCGTCACCGCATCCAGCGCGGTGGCGCTGGCACGGGTGCCAGCAGCTGCGGTCTCCTGCGCCAGCGCCGATTGCGCGGCCAAGGGCAGGACCAGCAGCGCGCAGGCCTGGGCCAGCAGCGAGCGGCGTGGGATGCGGTGGGTAATACGGAGGGAAGCAGATACGGCGGGGTGAAACTGCATGGAGTCGCCCTTCATTGGCAGGTGATGAGTCCGTTCGGCCAGACAGCACCGATGGCACGTAATGGAAGCGCGCCGATCATCAACAGCCCAGATGGCAATCTGGTGACACCGCCATGGGCACAGCACCCATGGCGGTAGCAGGCTCAGCTACCCGATGCTTCACCGGCCTTGTAAACAGGCTCGCCATCTACCCAGGTTGACAGCACCTTCAGGTCATCAAGCTGGTCGGCGGCAATCGTCAGCGGGTCACGGTCCAGCACCACAAAGTCCGCGCGCAGCCCGGCCACCAGCTTGCCGACCTCGGCTTCGTCATGGCCAGCCCAGGCCGCATCGCTGGTAAAGCCGCGCAATGCTTCGGCCGCGCTCAGCCGCTGCTCCGGCTGCCAGCCACCCGGCGGCTGCCCGTCGCGGTCCTGCCGGGTCACCGCCGCGTACAGGCCCAGGCGTGGATCGACCTGTTCCACCGGGAAATCCGAGCCCAGCGCCAGCCGTGCACCGCTGTGCAGGAAGCGCTGCCAGGCATAGGCGCCAAGGATGCGCTCCGGCCCCACCCGCTGCTCGGCCCAGCCCATGTCCGAGGTCGCATGGGTGGGCTGCATCGAGGCGATTACGCCCAGTTTGGCGAAGCGCGGAATGTCCTCCAACGCGACCACCTGTGAGTGCTCGATACGCCAGCGATGATCCGTGTCCTTGTGGCTGCCCAGCACCTTTTCGTAGGTGTCGAGCACGATGCGGTTGCCGCGGTCACCTATGGCATGGGTGGCCACCTGCACCTTGCAGCCGTCGGCCTTGCGCACGGCGACCTCGAACTCCTCCGGCGAGGTCATCAGCAGGCCATGGTTGTGCGGGTCGTCGCTGTAGGCGGTAAGCAGGGCAGCGCCACGGCTGCCCAGTGCACCGTCCATGTACAGCTTGACTCCGCGCATCTGCAGGCGGCCGCCCGGGTGGGCGTACAGCCCGGTCTTGCACAGGTCGTCCAGCGCGGCGTTGTTGCCATCGGCGTAGGCATCGATGCGCAGCGGCAACTTGCCCTGGTCAGCCAGGCGCTTCATCAGCGCCAGGTCCTCGCGCGGCACGCCCATGTCATGCACGCCTGTCAGGCCGTTGCTGACCGCTTCCTGTAGCGCCGCCTGCAGGCGCTTTTCGCGCGAGGCATCGTCCAATGCGGGGATATGGGCGTAAACCAGCGAGGCCGCGCCATCAACCAGAACGCCGCTGGGCGTGCCGGCTGCATCGCGGAGGATGCGCCCGCCCTCCGGCTGCCAATCGCCGGACAGGGATTTGCCGGCCTTCTCGGCAACCCGCAAAGCCGCGCTGTTGACCCAGCCGGCGTGGCCATCGACACGCTCCAGGTAGACCGGGCGTTGCGGGAACGCGGCATCCAGATCGGCGACAGTGGGGAAATCGGTGTTGTCCCAGCGGTTCTGGTCCCAGCCGCGGCCCAGCAGCCACTCACCCGGAGCCAGGGTCTTCTCGAATGCCTGCAGACGCGCCACCACCTCGGCGCGGTTGCGTGCGCCGGTCAGGTCGGCCTGGGCCAGGGTATTGCCCAAGCCCATGATGTGCGCATGGGCATCGATCAGCCCGGGCACCACGGTGACCTTGCCCAGATCCAGCGCAGCGGCCTGCGGATAGGCCTTGCGCAATGCCTCGGCGCTGCCCACCTGCAGCACCCGGCCACTGTCGCTGTCCCAGGCCATGGCGCCAGCCACGGGCTGGGCGGCATCACCGGTGCGGATGGTTTCGGCCAGCAGCAGTTTCACCTCGGCCTGGGCCGGGAGTACATGCAGGCACGGGAGCAACAGGGCAAGACAGGCAACACGACGCATCACGCACTCTCCTGAACGGGATGGCAGCGACTATGCCGCCATCGCGCTGGGGTGACAAACCGTGGTGCAGCAGAGAAGGACGAATTGACTCAATCAGCGCTGACGTCGACCCGCACGCGGATGGTGTCACCCGGATGGTAATCGCGGCGGGTCTGGTACTGGCGGCCGGCGTATTCGTAGGTGACGTTGTAGCCGTCCACCCGTTCGCTCTCGCTGCCGTAGCCGCTGGGCTCGCAGACCCGCACATCGCTGCGGCGGTAATCGCGGCGGTTGCTGGCCTCATAGATCGCCCTGCCCGCGGCACCACCGGCAAGGGTGCCCACCGCCGTACCAAGGTAGCGGCCATCACCGCCGCCCACGCGGCTGCCCAGCACAGCACCAGCGATGCCGCCGATCACGGTCGCCAGCTGCCGGCCGGTATCACTGGCCTGCCGATACTGACCATCGTTGTAACCGCCGCCGCTGTAGCCGCCATTGCCGTCGTAGCCGTCATTGGGATACGGGTTGTTCTGATAGCCGTTGGTGGTACCGCCGTACACGTAGCCACCGTCATTGCGCTGGTAGCAGCGCTCGCTGCGACCACCACCATTGACGATGATCGGGTCCACCCGCACCACCCGCGCATTGTCGTAGACCGGACCATTGCTGCCGTAGTTGTAGGTGTTACGGCGGTACTGACCGTCGTCATAACGGCCATCCTGCCGATACTGGCCATCGTCGTAGTTGGGGTTGGGACGGTACTGGCCGTCGTCATAGTACTGCGCCGCGGCAGGCCTCGCCGCCAGCAGGCCCAGCACCAGCACACCAGCAACAGGCAATGAACGCAGCATGGCAATGGCCACCAAGGTTGGGATGAGCGATGCTCGGGCGTGGCGGGTGAAACCACCCTGAACCGGGCCGGCCCGCTGCAACGCGGCGCCGGCCCTTTCAGCAACCAGCAGGAATCAGGCCGAAAACTCGCTTTCCAGACTGATCGGCACAGCACTGAGAGCCTTGGAGACCGGGCAGTTCTGCTTGGCGTCGTCGGCAATCGCGCGGAACCGGGTTTCATCCAGGCCCGGTACCACGGCCTTTACCTTCAGACGGATCTGCGACAGCTGTGGCCCGCCCTCCATGGACAGGTCCACGTCGGCGCGGGTATCCAGCGAGCTGGGGGGGAAGCCGGCCTCACTGAGCTTTGCCGACAGTGCCATGGTGAAACAACCGGCGTGGGCGGCGGCAATGAGCTCTTCCGGGTTGGTGCCCTTCTCGTCACCGAAGCGGCTGCTGAACGCATAGCGGGTGTTCTCCATCAAGCCGCTCTGCGGTGTGCTCAGGCGGCCCTGGCCGGTCTTGAGGTCACCTTCCCAATGTGCGGTTGCGTGGCGCGATATACCCATGGTGGAACTCCTCGTTGTGGATGGCTGGCTGAGCGTAATGCATCGGGTGTTAGCGGCTTGTGCGCCGCAGCGGCTCCCTGCTGACGGCGTTGCGATGGCCATTGCCCCGCACCGGACAAGTGTTCCTGCAACTGTACTTTTCCAAGGGTTTTGGCCCATATGCATGCCGGGCACGCCGCCAAAAGCAATTTTTATGGGCTTTTTTGCATCAAACCTATTGGCGGCGTGCAATTGATGCCCTACATTTCGCTTGCCGACGGGGTCGGCACGACCAACAACCAACCGTTCACGGAACAGGAAATCATGGCAAAGACCGCTAAAAAGGCTGCCCCGAAAAAGGCAGTGAAGAAAGTAGCAACCAAGGCAGCAGCCAAGCCGGCCGCAATCAAGCCGATCAAGGAAGCCCTGACCAAGTCGGGTCTGGTCGCCCACATCGCCGAAGCCACCAGCGTTGCTGCCAAGGACGTGCGCGCCGTGTTCGCCGCCCTGGAAGGCGCCGTCGCCGCCTCGGTCAACAAGAAGGGCGCTGGCTCCTTCACCCTGCCGGGCCTGCTGAAGATCTCGACCGTGAGCGTCCCGGCCAAGCCGAAGCGCAAGGGCATCAACCCGTTCACCAAGGAAGAACAGTGGTTTGCTGCCAAGCCGGCCACCACCAAGCTCAAGGTTCGCCCGCTGAAGAAGCTCAAGGACGCTGCGCTGTAATAGCGCTACGCCCTGGCGATCAAACGGGACGGCTCTGCCGTCCCGTTTTTTTTGCCCACAGCTTGGCTGCCTCGGGTCAACCGCGCAGCCCTGCAAATGCGGCGCACCCGATAGACCTCGTCACCGGTGATGTCGCCGCACGCATGCCGACAACACCCAGGACACTGCGCTTGCCCGCGCCGCGTCGCTTCCTGCGCCCCTTGCCGCAGCTTGCCGCTTGAGCTGGCAGCGGTGCCCTCGCAACCTGCACCGCGTGGGGCACCACGGGGACGCCGGATGTCGCGGCAACAGGTGGCGGAAAACGTTCCCATGGGCCGCAGCGTTCCATCCACGGCGCACCTGACACACTGGAACACAGCGTCATGGTTCAACGCCTCGCAAGCACCGGTGGGCAGGCCTATGGTGGCCACTCATCCATCTGCCGTCTTGCCCCCATGTCATCCCCCAAGCATCGCTACCGCATCACCGTTACGCCGATCGAAACCGACGGCCAGCAGTGCAGTGGACGCTGCACGATCGAGTTCGAACAACGCAGCCAGTACAACTGGATGCACCAGCTGGAATCGGCGCAGGGTCAGCGCCGTTTGAGCTGCAATGAAGATGCCGGCGTGGTGGTGGCCAGCGGCTTGCTGGAAACGCTTGCCGAGTCGGCCGCAAAACCCGGCAGCCTGCTGGCCACGCTGCAGCCCGAACTTGGCCAGCTGCTGGCCAAGCTGCAGCGCCTGCAGACCCGCGAATGAGCGGCACGGCTAATAAGCCGTTCACCCGTTGCGGTTATCTTTGCCTCTTGTGCGATAACCGCTGCGAGTCGATCCAATGAAGCTGCGCCCCCTGCTCCTGTCCGCCCTCGCTGCCCTGGCCTTGGCCACCAGTGCCCATGCCGCCCCGCAAGTCAGCGGCAAGCAGCTGACGGTCGGCCAATCCGATGTCCAGCAGTATCTGGACAGCAGCTTCCCGCGTACCCAGAAGGCACTGGGCGGTCTGCTGGCACTGACGGTCAGCGATCCGCTCCTCACCCTGCCGCAGGGCAGCCGCCTGGACTTGGGCTTCGACCTGGCAATGGCCGCCGGGGGCTCGGCGATGCCAGTGGGCAAAGTGCAGATCAGCAGTGGCCTGCGCTATGACGCACAGACCCAGGGCTTCCACCTGGACCAGCCCACGGTCGACGGGTTCCGCCCTGCCGCGGGCAGTGGTGAGCTGGATGCCAGCACTCGCAGCCTGCTCAACAGCTGGCTGGCCGACTATGCCCGCCGTGAGCCGATCTACAAGATCGACCCCGCCATTGCGCGGGTGATGGGCGCACTGCAGGTGAAATCGGTGGGTATCCAGAACGGCCGCATCGCGGTGGACTTCAACCAGAATCTGGGCAGCTTCGTACCGCAAGGTTTGCTGGGCAACTGATCCAGACGGCGATGGGACATGAAAGAGGCCGCAATAGCGGCCTCTTTCATGTTGCTCCGTCGGGGGAGCAGCTGAGCTGGCAGTGACTTCGCGGCTTACGCCGCTTCCGCAAAAATCGCCCAGCACCGCGCAGTTGCGTCGGACAATCAGCGTTTGGGCTGCAGCATCGTGCCGGTGCACTTGGGCGAGCCGCAACGGCACTCCCAGATCTTCTTCAGGCGCGCAGTGTGGCGCTCGGCCAGGGTGATGCCGTAGTTGTAGGTCAATTCTTCGCCCGGCTTGATGGCGCGGATGGCTTCGATGAACACCTTGTCGGCGGTGCGGTCATCGCCCTCGGCTTCCTCGATCATCGCCTCGCAGTTCGGGTCGCAGCTGTGGTTGATCCAGCGTGCGTCGTTGCCCTTGTAGTTGGCGTCGATGACGTAGTCATCGTTCAGGGTGAAAAGGAAGGTGTGGCCACTTTCCACATCACCGGTGTCATCGGCGTCGACCTCGTCATGGGTGCGGCGCTTGCCCTTGTACTCGATGACGCGCTCGCCCTTCTTGATGTCGGCAACAGCGAACACACCGTTGCCGTGGATGGAGGATTTGCGCGCCTGGATCTTCTTGGGCATGTACATGGCCGGAACGTGAGTGAGGTGGTGATTCTCACCCATCGGGCGGGACAACCCAAGGGGCGGGGTTCTGGATCGGGATCCGCAGGAGCTTTGCGCTGGCCGTTGGCTGCCTTTCTCTCCATCGCACTGAAGGCGGGAAGCAGCGGCTGCGCCGCTCCCCCTCTCCTGCCTTCGGCATCCTCTCCCGCGAGGGGAGAGCAGAAGATCAATGGCTCCGGCGTGCACCTGCTCTTGCCCCTTCTCCCCTTGCGGGAGAGGGTTGGGGAGAGGGGTAGCGTTTGGCGCGCAATCGAATCCCACCACTATGCGCGCCTGACTTTTTGGGGAAGTAGAAGTCAAAAGCAGCGGCTTGGCCGCTCCCCACTCCTGCCTCGGCTTGCTCTCCCGCAAGGGTAGAGGAGAAGATCAATGACTCCGCGTGCACTTGCTCCTGCCCCCTCTCCCCTTGCGGGAGAGGGTTGGGGAGAGGGGTAGCTTTTGGCGCGCAATTGAAGCCCACCACTATGCCTGCCTGACTTTTTGGGGAAATAAAAGCCAAAAGCAGCGGCTTCGCCGCTCCCTCTCCTGCCTTCGGCAT
>NZ_DLJW01000062.1:0-743 GCF_002477705.1 Stenotrophomonas sp. UBA7606
GCCGCGCTCGCCCTGCGCGAGGACGGCTATGAAACCATCATGGTCAACTGCAACCCGGAAACCGTGTCCACCGACTACGACACCTCCGACCGCCTGTACTTCGAGCCGCTGACGCTGGAAGACGTGCTGGAGATCGTCGAGCTGGAACAGCCCAAGGGCGTGATCGTGCAATACGGCGGCCAGACCCCGCTGAAGCTGGCGCGTGCGCTGGAAGCCAACGGCGTGCCGGTGATCGGCACCTCGCCGGACTCCATCGACCTGGCCGAGGACCGCGAGCGCTTCCAGAAGCTGGTGCAGGACCTGGGCCTGAAGCAGCCGCCGAACCGTACCGCCCGTACCGCCGATGAGGCACAGGCGCTGGCGCGCGAAATCGGCTTCCCGCTGGTGGTGCGCCCGAGCTACGTGCTGGGTGGCCGTGCGATGGAAATCGTCTACGGCGAGGCCGACCTGGCCCGCTACATGCGCGATGCGGTCAAGGTCTCCAACGATTCGCCGGTGCTGCTGGATCACTTCCTGGACGCTGCCGTCGAGGCCGACGTGGACATCATCTGCGACAAGGACGGCAACGTCCTGATCGGTGGCGTGATGGAGCACATCGAAGAAGCCGGCGTGCACTCCGGTGACTCGTCCTGCTCGCTGCCGCCGTATTCGCTGTCGGCACAGACCCAGGCCGAGCTGCGTCGCCAGGTCACCGAGTTGGCCAAGGCGTTGAAGGTGGTCGGCCTGATGAACACCCAGTTCGC
>NZ_DLJW01000062.1:929-30019 GCF_002477705.1 Stenotrophomonas sp. UBA7606
TCGCGCACCGTGCCGTTCGTGTCCAAGGCCACCGGTATGGCGCTGGCCAAGATCGCCGCCCGCTGCATGGCCGGCAAGACCCTGGCCGAGCAGGGCGCGACCAAGGAAGTCGTGCCGGATTACTACTCGGTCAAGGAGGCGATCTTCCCGTTCGCCAAGTTCCAGGGTGTGGATCCGATCCTCGGGCCGGAAATGCGTTCCACCGGTGAAGTGATGGGTGTGGGCCGTACCTTCAGCGCCGCGTTCGCACGTGCGCAGGAAGCCGGCAGCATCAAGACCCCGCCGGTCGGCAAGGTGTTCATTTCGGTGCGTGACATCGACAAGCCGCGCGTGATGCCGGCGGTGCAGGGCCTGGTCGAGGCGGGCTATTCGCTGGTGGCTACCCGTGGCACCGCTGCCTGGTTGCAGCAGCATGGCTACAGCTGCGAAGTGATCAACAAGGTGGTTGAGGGCCGTCCGCATATCGTGGACAGCATCAAGAACGGCGAAATCGTCTACATCGTCAACACGACCGAAGGCCGCGCAGCGATCAACGACTCGTTCTCGATCCGTCGCGAAGCCCTGCAGAACCGCATCACGTACTCGACCACGGTTGCAGGCGCCAAGGCATTGGTGCAATCGTTGGAGTTCCGCGGCACCGGTCCGGTCTGGTCGCTGCAGGAACTGCATAAGGAGTTGAATGCATGAGAGCACCCATCACGGCAAAGGGCGCCAGGCGCCTGCGTGACGAACTGGAACACCTGAAGTCGGACAAGCGCCCGAAGGTCATTGCCGCCATCGCCGAAGCCCGCGAGCACGGTGACCTGAAGGAGAACGCCGAGTACCACGCCGCGCGCGAGGAGCAGGGCTTCATCGAAGGCCGCATCAAGCAGCTGGAAGGCGAGCTGTCGCATGCCGAGATCATCGACATCACCAAGCTCAACGCCGGCAGCAAGGTGGTGTTTGGTGCCACGGTGACGCTGGCCGACGTGGAGACCGACGAAGAGAAGCGTTACCAGATCGTTGGTGACCTGGAAGCGGACATCAAGCTGGGCTTGATCGCCATTTCCTCGCCCGTGGCACGCGCCCTGATCGGCAAGAACGAAGGCGACGCCATCGCCATCGACGCGCCGGCCGGGCAGCGTGAGTACGAGATCGTCAGCGTCGAGTACCTCGACTGACGATGGCCAAGGCCACGCTGCTGCTGCCCGCGCGCAGCCGCTTCCCCGCCGGCAACCTGCCGGCGCCGGTGGCCACGGCACTGGGCCGCGCCGAGCGCTCGCTCGGCACGGCCGGTGAATCGGCGCAGCTGCGCCGTCACTTCCGCGTGCAGCCGGCCGAGTGGTCGGCGGCCGCCTTGACCCGCCAGACCGATGCCGGCGATGCCGCCGGCAGCTTCTGGCTGCGCGCCGACCCGGCCAACATCGTGCCGGACATGCAGGGGGCGCGGCTGATGGCATCGGCCGAAACCCTGCGGCTGGAGCCGGTGGACGTGGAAGCGCTGTTGCCCGCCTTGCAGCCGTTGTTTGCCGGCTTTGGCTACCAGCTGGATGCGCCCACGCCGTCACGTTGGTACCTGCGGTTACCCGAAGATACGCCGCTGCCAGCCTTTGCCGCACCGGAAATCGTGCTGGGCGATGACTTGTTTCCGCACCTGCCCGACGGTGACAACGGCCGCCAATGGCGAAGCCTGATGACCGAAGCGCAGGTGGTGCTGCACCAGCATCCATGGAACGCGCAGCGCGTTGCCAACGGCAAGCGTGCGGTCAACTCGCTGTGGTTCTGGGGGGCGGGGCGTTTGCCCGATTCTGTCAACACCGCCCATGCGCAGGTGCGCAGCCGCGATGCGCTGCTGCAGGGGCTCGCGACCCTGGCCGGTGTGCGGCTGGGCGGGGAGCAGACCGTGGATGCCCTGGTGGACCTGCGCCAGCTGCGCTCGCTCGATCAGTTGACCCGCGATGCAATCCTGCCGTTGCTGGACGCCATCGGCCGCGGTGAACTGGCCGAGCTGCAGCTTGATTTCGAGGATGGCGCCAGCTATCGCATCCGGCGCGGGCAACGCTGGCAGTTCTGGAAAAAGCCGGTAAGCAGTCTGCTTGATGAGTGAGGCCATGAAGATCGTCCGCCGCGTTGCCGCTGCCGAAGGGCAGTGGGGCGATGACACCTTGCCGTTGTTGCGGCGCATCTATGCCGCACGCGGTGCATTGACGCCGGAGCAGGCGCAACCGCGGCTGGCGCAACTGCACGCCCCCGATCTGCTGGGTGGCATGCAGCGCGCGGTGCAGTTGCTGGCCGATGCCATCGCTGCCGACAAGCGCATCCTGATCGTCGGCGATTTCGACTGTGACGGCGCCACTGCCTGCGCGGTGGGTGTGCGCGGCCTGCGCATGCTGGGGGCCCGCGACGTGGTGCATGCCGTGCCCAATCGCATGGTGCATGGCTATGGCCTGTCGCCGTCGCTGGTGGCCGAGCTGCAAGCCTTCAAGCCGGACCTGCTGGTGACGGTGGACCACGGCATTGCCTGCCATGCCGGTGTACATGCGGCCAAGGCGCTGGGCTGGCAGGTGCTGGTCACCGACCACCACCTGCCGGGCGAGCAACTGCCCCCGGCCGATGCCATCGTTGACCCGAACGTGGACGGCGATGCGTTCCCGAGCAAGGCGCTGGCCGGTGTCGGGGTGATCTTCTACGTGCTGATGGCGCTACGCCGGCACCTGCGCGAGCAGGGTGCCTTCAGCGCCGGTGCCGAGCCCGACCTGCTGACCCTGCTGGATCTGGTTGCGGTTGGCACCGTCGCCGATCTGGTGGCATTGGACGACAACAACCGTGCACTTGTTTCGGCCGGGTTGCGCCGGCTGCGTGCGGGCAAGGCCTGCGTCGGCCTGCGTGCGTTGATCGAAGCCAGCGGCCGCGACGCGGCGCGCCTGACCGCCAGCGACATCGGCTATGCGCTGGGGCCACGCCTGAATGCCGCCGGGCGGCTGGAAGACATGGCTTTGGGCATCGAACTGCTGCTGACCGAAGACCCCCGGCAGGCACTCGATATTGCGACCATGCTTGAGGAGATCAACGCCGAACGCCGCGCCGTGCAGCAGCAGATGACCGATGATGCCGAGCGTGTGGTTGCGCGTGCGGTCGTGGACGCGTCCATGCAACGGCCGGTGGCGGCCTGTCTGTTCGACCCGGATTGGCACCCTGGTGTGGTCGGTCTGGTGGCGTCGAAGATGAAGGATCGCCTGCATCGGCCAGTGATCGCGTTCGCACCTGCCGAACCAGGTGGCCAGGCATTGCGCGGGTCGGCCCGTTCGATCGCCGGCTTCCATATCCGCGACGCGCTGGCAGCGATCAACGCCAGCCATCCCGGCTTGATGGAGAAATTCGGCGGCCATGCGATGGCGGCCGGCCTGAGCCTGCCGCTGGCACAGCTGGAAACCTTCAAGGCGGTATTTGCCGCGCAGGTGCAGGCCACCCTGGACCCGGCCTTGCTGCAACAGCAATTGCTCAGCGACGGTGAATTGACTGCGGCCGAGCTGGACTTCCAGCACGCCGAAGCACTGCGACTGGCCGGCCCGTGGGGTCAGGGCTTTGCCGAACCCCTGTTCGATGGCGTGTTCGAGGTCGTGGAATGGCGCGTGCTCAAGGAGCGCCACCTGAAGCTGGTGGTTCGTGCACCGGGTGGCCGGGCGCGCATCAATGCCATCCATTTCAGTGGCTGGACCGGCACCGCGCCAGAACCCCGGCTGCACCTGGCCTACCGGTTGGTGGGCGACGACTACCGGGGTGGCCAGGCCATCCAGCTGATCGTCGAACACTGCGCGCCCGCAGAAGCGGCGTAAGCGGCGACGCGGGCCTGGCCTTATCTGTCGCCGCATGCGGTGGCGCCGGCCACCTGATCAGCACTGGACGCCTCTGGCCGCGGTCGGAGGCCGAACAGCGGCCGCAGCAACGCGCTGCGTTTTATCAGCTCGTAGGCCACCAGGCACAGCGCGAACGTCGCCGCGATCAACAACGCTGCTTCCCAGCCTGCCGGTATGTGCAGCGGCTTGAGCTGGTGGGCCAGTACCACGATCACGGTCTGGTGCAGGATGTAGAGCGGGAACACCGCCAGGGTGAGGTAGCGCAGCAGCCGGCTGTCGGCCGCGCGCCAACGGTAGGCAAAACCCAGCAACGCGGCGATGGCCGTCCACTGGTCCACCGCCCAGGCCACGCGCAGCCCCAGCCGCAGCCACATGGGGGGCGGGTTGTCGTCGTTGTAGCCGGCGAAGTACCAGCTGTAGATCAGCAGTGCATAGGTGATGGCAGCCAGCAGCAGCGCTGCCCAGCGCAGCCGTTGCAGTGATTGCCAGAAGCCGGTGCTGAACGCAGCCAGGAAGCCGATCAGGAACACGGCACCGTACTGCGCATGGTTGTACCAGTCGTCCACCAGCGCATGGCTCTGCTCAAAGCGGGTGACCAGCAGCAGCCGCGCCAGCGCCAATATCACTACCGGCACCCATAGCGCCCCCCAGCCCTGCAGTACGCGTCCGCAGGCGGCGCGCAGCCGTTGCAGCGCCCCGTCCGGGAGCAGGCGCCACAGCAGCCAGGCCAGCAAGGTGTAGCACCAGAGATAGGGCAGGAACCACAGGTGGTTCCAGGTGGGCAGGCGCAGGCAGCCATCGGCATCGCAGAAACCGTGATAGCCGGTCAGGTACTTGCCGTAGAACGACCAGTACGATGCGTCGTAGCCACCGGGCAGCTGCTCCACCACCTGGTAGTAGGCCTGGGGCGGCACGATCAGCAACATGCCGAACAGCAGCGGCCACAGCAGTTGCCGTGAGCGACGGCGCAGCAAACCTTGCGGCCGGGACTGCAGCATGTAGGCGGTAGCCACGCCGGAAATGAGGAACAGCAACGACATCCGCCACGGGCTGGTGAGCAGCATGAACGGCTCGGGTGCGATGCTGGCGGCCGCGCTTTTCACATGCCAGTCCCAGCTCACGTAGTACATGCCAACGTGGTAGATCACCAACAGGGCAAAGGCGATCACACGTAGCCAGTCCAGATCGTTGCGGCGGGTCATGCGGTTGCCTGTGGGTTTTGTGTCGGGAGCCTGGCATTGAGCCATCCGCATCTGCCAATCGGGCCGGTAAGGGATGATTGGCGGGCACTTTGGGACGAATGGCGGTGGTAGCGGGACGAATCGCGCGGCCTTCGCAGGGGCCTTGGCCTACACTGCGCGGATGAGTGAACGAGCTTTGCGTGATCCCTTGCAGCGTTTCCGCCCCTGGCGGCGTGGTGCGGAAATCGGCTTCTGGTTGATCGTGGTGGTGCTCAACTGCAGTGGCAATGCCATCACCACCTGGATGGATGCCAACCGGCATGGTGCCCCCGGCATGCATGCGTGGGAACCCTGGGTCTGGGAGTTCTCCAGCGGCCTGGTCTGGCTGGTGCTGTTGGTGCCCCTGGTGGCCTGGTTGAGCCGGCGCTTGCCACTGCATATGGACAACTGGCGGCGGCGGTTGCCGTGGTACCTGCTGGCGAGCCTGCCGCTGTCGGCGATGCATGTGCTGCTGATGGTCGGCCTGCGCGTGCTGGCATACCGTGCGCTGGGCCACGGCTATGACTTTGGTGATTGGGGCCGGGAGTTTCTGTATGAGTACCTCAAGGACGTGCGCACCCTGGCGATCATCCTGATCAGCGTGGAGAGCTATCGCTTCCTGCTGCGCCGGCTGCAGGGTGAGGCACAGCTGCTGGCGGCGCCGGACGAGGGCCCGCCAGTGGAGCCGATCGAACGGCCGGAGCGGCTGCTGGTGCGCAAGCTGGGGCGGGATTTCCTGATTGCCACCGCCGATATCGAATGGGCGCAGGCTGCCGGCAACTACGTCAACCTGCGCGTCCGCGGGCATGACTACCCGCTGCGCAGCACCATGGCGGCGCTGGAGCAGCGCCTGGATCCGGTCTGCTTCATCCGCAGCCACCGCAGCTGGCTTATCAACCAGCGCCACCTGGTATCGATCGAGCCCTTGGATGGCGGTGAGGCGCTGTTGCACATGGACGACGGTCAGGCGGTGCCCTGCAGCCGACGCTACCTGGCCGACGTGCGTCTGGCGCTGGGTGAGGGCGAGGAGCGCGTCAGCGCAGGCTGAGCCTGCAACAGCTGCCATCCCGTTACGATGTGGTCGGCGACTCACAGGGGAGGGGGGCCAAACCCCATTGCCTGTAGCTGGACGTTTACTCCCCCGACCCTTGGACGGAGCAGTGCGATGGCAGGCATGCAGTGGCAGCGATGGATGGCGGTTGCGGTATTGGTGGCCTTGGCAGTGCCAGCGACCGCGCAGCGGCAGGCGGCGGTACGGGTGGTGGGCAATCCACCGGTGTTGATCGCTGCCGCCGAGGCCGAGCAGCCTATTGTCCTGCGCAGCGCCAGCATCACCGGCGAGGTGCAGGCCGGTGTCGCCCAGACCCGCATCGAGCTTGAGTTCCACAACCCCAACCGACGGGTGCTGGAGGGCGAGCTGCAGTTCCCCTTGGCTGATGGCCAGCAGTTGACCGGGTATGCGCTGGACATCGAGGGACAGCTGCGCGACGCGGTGGCGGTGCCAAAGGAGCGCGGCCGCCAGGTGTTTGAAGCGATCACCCGTCGTAGCGTCGATCCTGGCTTGTTGGAGCAGACCGCGGGCAACCAGTTCCGCCTGCGTATCTACCCGTTGCCCGCTGGCGGCAGTCGCCGCGTGCAGCTGACGGTGCGGGAGGCCTTGCCGGTGCAGGCTGGCAATTGGCAATGGCGCCTGCCGTTGCAGTTTGCCGGCGGCGCCGATGAGGTGTCCCTGCGGCTGCAGGTCGGCGGCCGCGCCGAGGGCGGCGGCGCGCCGTTCGGCTTCAAGGGGCGTAACTTGAACTGGCAGGGCAGGGGCACGGCGCTGCCAGCGCAACTGCAGTGGCAGCTGCCGATGGATGGTGCGGCGGGCATGCATTCGGCCAGCCTGGACGGGCAGCACTATCTTGTTGCCCAGGTTGCTGTGCCTGCGCCTGCCGTGCGCCGGCTCCCCGACCAGGTGGGGCTGCTGTGGGATGCCTCGGGCTCGGCCGGGCAGCGGGACCGCAAGGCCGAGTTCGCGTTGCTTGACCGCTATTTCGCCGCGATGGGCGACGGCCGTGTGGCCCTGACCGTTCTGCGTGATCGCGCCACTGCCGTGCGCCGTTTCGTGGTGCGCAAGGGGGACTGGAGCGCACTGCGCCATGCGCTGGAGCAGGAGCCCTTGGATGGCGCCAGCAATCTGACCGGTTGGACGCCGGACCCGGCTGTCGGCGAGTACCTGTTGCTCAGCGACGGCTTGTCCAACTGGGGCGCGGACACCCTGCCTGCGTTGGGCCAAACGCAGCGCCTGTTTGCGATCAGCAGTGCCGGCGCGAGGACGGACAGCGTTCGGCTGCGGGGGTGGAGCGAAGCCAACGGCGGGCGTCTGGTGCTGCTTGACGGACAACCCCAGGGCGCCGTGCAGGAACTGCTGGCGGAACCTGTCGCCGTCGAGGTCGCCGACGCCGCCGGCCTGCATGAGGTGGTGGTCGACAGGCGCAGCCAGGCGCAGGGCTGGGTCTGGGTGCATGCGCGCGCCGACAGTGCCCGGCAGGCAATGCGGCTGAGGATCAACACTGGCCAGTGGCAGCAGTTACAGGCAGAGGGCGACGCGGCTGATCCGGGGTTGGTGGCCGGACTGTGGGCGCAGGCGCGGTTGCAGCAGCTGGCGCTGGAGCCGCGTCGCAACCGCGAGGCGATGCAGCTGCTCTCGCAGCGTTTTGGCCTGGTCAGCGCAGCAACGTCACTGATCGTGCTGGATGGCATCGACGACTACCTGCGCTATGCCATTCGCCCGCCTGCGCCGCTGCGAGCCGAGTATGACCGCCGTTATGCGCGTTTGCTGGAGGACCGTGCACTTGCCCGTCGCCAGCACCTGGACGCGATCGCCGGGCAGTGGCAGGAACGTGCCCAATGGTGGGCAAAGACCTGGCCCAAGGATGCGCCGGCGCTGGCCGCACCGGAAAAGCAGGCCGGGCGGCTGCGGCGTGCCCAGGCGATGGCCGAGCATGCGGGACCGGAAGCGATGGCCTTGGTGGTTCCACCGCCTGCGGCACCTGCGCCGCCGGCACCACCGGTCGCGGCGGATTTGGACGCGCTGGAAAGCGTGGCGGTAGCTGCAGACGGTTACGCCCCGGAGCCGTCGGCCAATGAGGGCGCCTTGGAGATCCGCCTGGGTGCATGGGAGCCTGATTCGCCGGTGGCGCGCCGTTTGCGCCAGGGCCCGGCGGCAACGCTCTACACCCGCTACCTTGCCGAGCGTGCGGACAACGCCAACAGCAGCGCTTTTTTCCTGGACGTGGCGGACATGTTGTTGGAGCACAAGCAACGCGAGCTGGCGCTGCGGGTATTGTCCAACCTGGCGGAGATGGAACTGGACAACCGCCATCTGTTGCGGGTGTTGGGCTATCGGCTGCTGCAGGCCGACGCGGCGCAGTTGGCGGTGCCGGTGTTCGAGCAGGTGCTGGCGATGGCCGAGGAGGAGCCGCAGAGTTTCCGTGATCTGGGGCTGGCGCTGGAGGCCGCCGGACGCCCGCAGGATGCGGTAGGACCGCTGTACCAGGTGGTCGAGCGCCAGTGGGACCGCCGTTTTGACGGCGTCGCGCTGATCGCATTGGACGAGCTGACCAACCTTGGCAAGCGCGCCAACAGCACGCTGGACCTGTCCTCGGTTGATCCGCGCCTGCGCAGGGCCTTGCCGTTGGATCTGCGGGTGGTGCTGGCCTGGGACAGCGACAACAGCGACATGGATCTGTGGGTGACCGACCCCAACGGTGAACGTGCGTTCTACGGCAACCGCCTGACCTATCAGGGCGGCGCCATGTCGCAGGATTTCACCGGTGGCTACGGCCCCGAGCAGTTCTCACTGCGTGATGCCAAGCCGGGTATCTACAAGGTGGAGGCGAACTATTTCGGCAGCCGGCAACAACTGGTTACCGGCGCCACCACCCTGATGCTGCGCCTGAGCACGCATTGGGGCAGCACGGCACAGCAGGACAGGGCGGTGACCCTGCGCCTGCAGGAGAGCGACGACACCGTGCTGGTGGGTGAGTTCGAAGTGCGCTGAGTGGCGCAAACAAACGGGGCCGGCAATGCCGGCCCCGTCTGTGTGTTGCGGTGCTGCGTATTACTTGCGACGGGCCAGCAGGCGGTAACCGCCGGTGGCGCTGGAGTCGAAGCTGTGTGCCAGCACCACGTAGCGGCCGGCGTCCAGTTCCACTTCCAGCGACGGATCCAGGCTGTCCTCGCTGTCATCCTGCTGGGCGACTTCCTCGCCGTTGCGCATGACGGTGATCATGCCGTCCAGGCCGTTGGCACCGACCATGCTGATCAGGTACTTGCCCTTGCGCGGAATCTCCAGCGTGTACAGGTCGCGGTTGCCGGCGCGCAGCTGGCCCTGGACCTCACGGCCCAGCTTCAGTTCCTGGCGCGACGGGCCTTCCGGTGCCGCCGAGGTGCTGGTGGACAGCTGGAACACGCCGCCACGGCTGTTCACCGAACGCACCGAGACGTTGTACTGGCCGGCTTCCAGCACCTGCGACAGGCGTGAGTTGACGTTGCCGCCACCGTCGTCGTCGGTCAGGATGATGTCATCGCCCTGCAGGGTCAGCAGGGTGTCCAGCTCGCGGCTGCTGGCGTCGAACTGCACGCGGCGGCGCTCCGGCAGGTTGAACACGAAGCTGCGGGTATCGTCGGCGTTGATGAAACCACTGGCCTTGCCATCCATCGGCAGTTCGGTGCCGTCCTCGAACACCAGGCCCTCCGGGAAATCGGTACGTTCCACGCCCAGGTAGAAGGCGCCGTTGGCATTGGAGACGCTGTTGGCGGTGAGGGTGTAACGGCCGGGCTGCAACGGGGCCACCAGGCGCGCGTTGAGCTGGTTGCCGCCGTCATCATCTTCCATGTTGACGCCGTTGCCGCTCAGTTCCAGGCGCGAGTCGAACTCGGTCGAATCCATGGTCAGCGTGTACAGGCCGGCCTTGTCCACCTCCAGCGTGTACTCCTTGCTGTCGTCACGCAACCAATCGGTCACCCGGCGGCCAGCCACCAGCGGCTTGCCGTCGTAGGCCACGATCGGTTCGACCGAGAGCTGGAAGGGGCCGAAAGCGCGAGCGTCGGCACCGCTCACCGAAACCAGGTATTGGCCGGCCTTGTCGGCACGGATGCTCAGCGTGGTCGGGCCTTCGCCGTCGGCTTCCGAGCGGCCGACCAGGGTGTCGCGGGTGAACACCGCCAGCGAACCATTGAGCGGGCCTTCCAGCGACAGGCTGACGGCCTGACCGGCAGCCAGCTGCAGCGAGAACAGCTGGCTGCGGGTGCCATCGCTGTGGTTGATCGGGGTGGACGAGGTGATCTCGCCCGAGGTCTCGCCGTTCATGGCAAGCGGCCGGGCCGACGGGGCGGCATGCGCGGGGGCGTGCACGGCGGCGGCAATGGCAAGGGACAGCAGTCCTGCTGCGAATCGCTTCACTTCAACTCCTCAAGTGTTGGAACCAGGGTGCGGCATGAAGCGCCCGCCGCATCGGGGGATGTGGCGGGCGCGAGACGCCGGCTGCCGCCGTGGCAGCCGGCGTGGATGGATCAGTTGCTTGCTTCGACCGCTGCGGCGGCATCGGCCGCAGCAGCGCTGGCTTCGCTGGCAGCGTCCTTGCGATTGCTTTCGCCCGGCGCCGCCACATCGCCGCCCATGTCGGTGGTCTCCAGCTCGAACACGCCCTGCTGGCTACCCAGGCTGGTAACGGCCACGATGTAACGGCCCGCACGCAGCGACAGGTTCAGGCGAGCGTTGGTGCCGTTGCCACCGTCGTCGTCCTCGGCATCGGTACCCGGGCCGGTGACATGCAGCACCGAGTCGAAGCCATCGGCGATGGCGTCGAACTGGATCTGCTTGGGCGCGTCCAGGTTGAGCACGAAGGTGCGGCGGCCACGCGAATCCATCATCGACTGCGCGGTCTGGCCGATGGTCAGGGCGGTGCCGTCGCGGTTGACCAGGCCATTCGGGGTCGGGGTCAGGGCGACGTTGAGCTTGAACGAACCGGTGTTGCCGTTCACCGACGAGGCACCGATGGTGTACTCGCCCGGCTCAAGATAGGTGCGGATGCGGGCATTGAGGTTGCCGCCGTTGTCGTCGTCCTCCAGCTCCACATTGCGGCCGTTCAGGTGCAGGTAGGTATCGAATGCACTGGATTCCATGGTGATGGAGTACAGCCCGGCCTTGTCCACCTTCAGCTTGTACTCCTGCTTTTCGCCCATCAGCCAGTCGATGGCCTGGCTGTCGGCGCCCAGTGGCTTGCCGTCATAGGGCACCACCTTGGCGCTCTTGAGCTTGAACGGGCCAAAGCTGTCGGAGCTGGCGCTGTTGACCGCGACCACGTAGCTGCCGTCCTTGGGTGCACGGAAAGCCAGGTTGACCGCCGAGGCGGACCCTTCCTCCGTGCCGTTGCCGCTGGCGTGGGCCAACATGGTCTGGCCGTCGAACACGGCGATCTGGCCGTTGAGCGAGCCGCCCAGTTCCAGCGAGACCGCTTCGCCGTCCTTCAGGGTGATCTTGTAGGCCTGGTGACGGCTGCCGTCGTTGTAGTTCAGGCGGCTGCCGGAGGTGATCTCGCCCGAGACCGTGTCACCCACGGCCAGGTTGGGGGTGTTGTCGCCGGCGCCGGCGACGCTGCCCAGCTTCTGGCAGGCGCCAAGGGCCAGGGTCATGGAGATGGCTGCAAACAAGCGGGCAGTGCGCGTATTCAAGCGTAGGTCCTTCGTCATTTGAGGGGTATCCGTTCCCCGCACGGGCGGGTAGTGGGGCAGATTCTAACGGCAAGCCGTGTTCATGCAGCGAGAACAGCCTGAATGCCCGGTGGATGCTAGAATTGCACTCTTGTCTGCCTGTCCATAGACCGACCATGATTGAACTGAATCCCATCCGCCAGCGAATCACCGATCTGACCGATCGCGTGCTCTCGCTCAGGGGGTATCTTTGACTACGACGTCAAGAAAGAGCGTCTTGAAGAAGTAACCCGCGAGCTGGAAAACCCCGATATCTGGAACAACCCCGAATACGCCCAGACCCTGGGCCGGGAACGTTCGATGCTGGACAAGACCGTCAGCGGTATCGCCACCGTGCTGGACGGCATGACCGACGCCACCGAGCTGCTCGAGCTGGCCGAGAGCGAGCAGGACGAGGACACCGCGTTGTCGGTGGTCGCCGACCTGGACAAGCACCAGTCGCACATCGAGAAGCTGGAGTTCCAGCGCATGTTCTCGGGCGAGATGGACAACTGCAACGCCTTTGTCGACATCCAGGCCGGTGCCGGTGGTACCGAAGCCCAGGACTGGGCCGAAATCATGCTGCGCATGTACCTGCGCTGGTGCGAGGCGCGTGGCTGGAAGGCCGAGTTGCTGGAAGTGTCCGGCGGTGACGTGGCGGGCATCAAGTCGGCCACGTTCCGCGTCGAGGGCGATTTCGCCTACGGCTGGCTGAAGACCGAAACCGGCGTGCACCGCCTGGTGCGCAAGTCGCCGTTCGATTCGGACAACCGCCGCCACACCAGCTTCACCTCGGTGTTCGTGTCGCCGGAAGTGGACGACAGCATCGAAGTGAACATCAACCCGGCCGACCTGAAGACCGACGTGTACCGTTCTTCCGGTGCCGGTGGCCAGCACGTCAACAAGACCGAATCGGCCGTGCGTATCACCCACGTCCCGACCGGCGTGGTGGTGGCCTGCCAGACCGAGCGTAGCCAGCACGCCAACCGCGACCGCGCGATGAAGATGCTGGCCGCGCGCCTGTATGAGCTGGAAGTGCAGAAGCGCAACGCCGAACGCGATGCGGTGGAAGCCACTAAATCAGACATCGGCTGGGGCAGCCAGATCCGCAACTACGTGCTCGACCAGAGCCGTATCAAGGACCTGCGCACCGGCATCGAACGCACCGACACGCAGAAGGTGCTGGATGGCGACCTGGACGAGTTCATCGAGGCCAGCCTCAAGTCCGGCCTGCAGGCCGGCGCCAAACGCAGCGACGCGTAACCCGGAATGGCCCTGCTTGGGCCATTCCCTTGTTGTACGGTGCGGTGTCACCCAATGGTGGCCGCACCCTGTTACCTCCCCCTACAGAAATCAAAGCCATGACCGAACAGACCCCTGAAACGCAGCAGCCCCCCGTCGACGAGAACAGCCTCATCGCCGAGCGCCGCGCGAAACTCACGGCGCTGCGCGGGCAGGGCATTGCCTACCCGAACGACTTCCGCCGCGAAGACTTCGCCGGCAAGTTGCAGGCCGAGTACGCCGATGCCGACGCCTGGACCAGCGAAGCGCTGGAAGCCACTGGGCGCACGGTGAAGATGGCCGGTCGCTTGATGGCCAAGCGCATCATGGGCAAGGCCAGCTTCGCCCAGATCCAGGACGAGAGCGGCCGCATCCAGCTGTTCCTGCAGGCCACCGCGCTGGGCGACATCTATGCGGCGTTCAAGGGTTGGGACGTGGGTGACATCATCGCCGTCGAGGGCGGCCTGACCCGCACCAAGACCGGCGAACTGTCGGTCAAGGCGACCAGCATCCGCCTGTTGACCAAGTCGCTGCGCCCGCTGCCGGACAAGTGGCATGGGCTGGCCGATGTCGAGCAGCGTTATCGCCAGCGTTACGTCGACCTGATTGTCACCCCGGAGTCGCGCGAGGTCTTCATCAAGCGCTCCAAGATCATCCGCGCGATGCGCGCCTGGCTGGACAACCGCGACTTCCTGGAAGTCGAGACGCCGATGATGCATTACATCCCCGGCGGCGCCACGGCCAAGCCGTTCACCACCCACCACAACGCGCTGGACCTGGACCTGTACCTGCGCGTGGCGCCGGAGCTTTATCTGAAGCGCCTGGTGGTTGGCGGCCTGGAGCGCGTCTACGAGATCAACCGCAACTTCCGCAACGAAGGCGTCAGCACCCGCCACAACCCGGAATTCACCATGATGGAGCTGTACGAGGCCTATGCCACGTACAACGAAGTGATGGACCTGACCGAAGGCGTGATCCGTGACGTGGCGCAGCGGGTGCTGGGCACCACCCAGGTGGAATGGGACGGTGCACAGATCGACCTGGCCCCGGCGTTCCGCCGCTGGCGCATGGACGAGGCCGTGCGCCACCACAACCCGGAAATCAGCGTCGCCGATTGCACCGACCGCGAAGCGCTGCTGCGCCATTGCGAGCGCCTGAAGATCCGCGTCAAGCCGAGTTACGGCTGGGGCAAGCTGCTGCTGGAAATCTTCGAAGCGACCGTCGAACACACCCTGATCCAGCCAACCTTCATCACTGACCACCCGGTGGAAGTCTCGCCGCTGGCCCGCGCCAGCGACACCGAGGCCGGCTATACCGACCGCTTCGAGTTGTTCGTCAACGGCAAGGAACTGGCCAATGGCTTCTCCGAGTTGAATGACCCGGAAGACCAGGCCGCGCGTTTCCAAGCGCAGGTGGAAGCCAAGGACGGTGGCGACGACGAAGCCATGCATTACGACGCCGACTACATCCGTGCGCTGGAATACGGCATGGCACCGACCGGCGGCCTGGGCATCGGCATCGACCGCCTGGTAATGATGCTGACCGGCCGCGCCTCGATCCGCGAAGTGCTGCTGTTCCCCTACATGCGTCCGGAAGCCTGAGTTTCGGGCTGATGAGCTTGAAGGCCCCTGCGGTGACGCGGGGGCCTTTTTTGTGGCGTTGACGGTGGCTTCGGTGGTGACGCTGGTTTTGGCGTTGACCCTGGACCTTGGCCTTGGCCTTGGACCTTGGACCTTGGACCTCGCCGATGGCCTTGGACCTTGGCCTTGGGCGTGGCTCTGGCTTTGGCCCTTATGCCGTCATTCCCGCGCAGGCGGGAATCGCTCTGGCTCTAGCTTTCACTGTGGCAGTCGCACGCAGCTGCCTCTATCGCGCGGCGGTGGGAATAAGGAGGAAGGGCGAACGACGAAGGCCGGAGCGATTCCCGCCTGCGCGGGAATGACGGCTCAAGGGTAAACGGCCAAGGCAGGAGCGATTCCCGCCTGCGCGGGATTGACGGCTCAAGAGTACTGCACAAACAAAAAACCCTCCCGGTCAGGGGAGGGCTTTCAGTCAATTGCCTTCAAACCAACAGGTTGCCGGGTCGATCAGGCTTCCGGCTTGGCGTCACGCAATTCACGGCGCAGGATTTTGCCGACGTTGGTCTTGGGCAGTTCCTTGCGGAACTCGACAATGCGCGGGTGCTTGTAACCGGTCAGGTTGGCACGAGCGAATTCCTTGACCTGCTCCTCGGTCAGGTTGGGGTCCTTCTTGACGATGACCACCTTCACCACTTCGCCGGACTTCTCGCTGGGTGCGCCAACCGCGGCCACTTCCAGCACGCCGGGCATCATCGCAATCACGTCTTCGATCTCGTTCGGATACACGTTGAAACCGGACACCAGGATCATGTCCTTCTTGCGATCGACGATGTAGAAGAAACCGTTCTCATCCATGCGCGCCATGTCGCCGGTATGCAGCCAGCCATCGGCGTCCATCACCTTGGCGGTTTCATCCGGGCGGTGCCAGTAGCCCTTCATCACCTGCGGGCCACGGATGCACAGCTCGCCCACTTCGCCCATCGGCACCTGCTGGCCATCATCGTTCTTGACGCAGGCATCGGTGGACGGAATCGGCAGGCCGATGGCGCCGTTGTAATCGGCAAGGTTGAGCGGGTTGATGCACGCGGCCGGCGAGGTTTCGGTCAGGCCATAGGCCTCGACCAGGGTCACGCCGGTGACCTTTTTCCATTTGTCGGCAACGGCGCGCTGCACGGCCATGCCGCCGCCCAGCGCAACCTTGAGGTTGGAGAAATCCACCTGGTCGAAACCTTCGGTGTTCAACAGACCGTTGAACAAGGTATTGACGCCGGTGATGGCGGTGAAGCGGTTGTTCTTGAGCTCCTTGACGAAGCCCTTCATGTCGCGCGGGTTGGTGATCAGGTAGTTCAAGCCGCCGAGCTTCATGAAGACCAGCCCGTTCGCCGTCAGTGCGAAGATGTGGTACAGCGGCAGTGCGGTGATGATCACCTCTTCGCCGGGCTTCACGCCCGAGGCGCTGATCCACGCCGAGGCCTGCTGCATGTTGGCGATCAGGTTGCGGTGGGTCAGCATGGCACCCTTGGCCACGCCGGTGGTGCCGCCGGTGTACTGCAGGAAGGCGATGTCGTCGTGGTCCACTTCCACCGTGGGCAGCGGGTGGCGCTTGCCCAGCGCCAGCGCCTGCTTGAAGCGGATGGCGTTGGGCAGGTCATAGTCCGGCACCATCTTCTTCACGTACTTGAGCACGAAGTTGATGATGCTGCCCTTGGGGAAGCCCAGCATGTCACCCAGGCCGGTGGTGATGACCTGCTTGACGGGGGTGTCGGCAATCACCTGCTGCACGGTGTCGCCGAAGTTGTCGACCACCAGCAGTACCGCGGCTTCGGCATCGATGAGCTGGTGCTTGAGCTCACGTGCGGTATAGAGCGGATTGACGTTGACCACGGTCAGGCCGGCACGCAGGATGCCGAAGATGGCGATGGGGTATTGCAGGCAGTTGGGCATCATCACCGCAACGCGGTCGCCCTTCTTGAGTTGCAGTTCGCCGAGCAGGTAGGCCGCGAACTGGGAGACCAGCACGTCGGCTTCGCCATAGGTGAGGGTCTTGCCGAAGTTGGAGTAGGCAGGCCGATCACGGAACTTGGCCACAGACGTATCAAACACGGCGGCAACGGAGCGGAACTCGTTGACGTCGATTTCAGCCGGGACACCGGCCGGGTAGCTCTGCAGCCAGGGACGTTCCTGATTCATCTTCCCCTCCAGGAAATGGAATGATCTATTGGGTCAGGCGCGGCATTGGGCACCGGCGCCGTTGCTGCCAGCATACCGTTCCGAATTGAAAAGGCGAAGAGGCTGAGATGATCCGAACTGTACTCAACTGCATGCTTATGGTGGCGATCATGCTTGGCATGAACGCATGCAAGGCAGATCCCCCTGAGCAACGCCTGCGGCAGACGATTGCTGCGATGCAGGAGGCGGTGGAGGCGGGCAGGCCCCGGGACTTCATGGCCTCGGTGGCTCCCGATTTCGTCGGCAACGAGGGCCTGGATCATGCCGGGCTGCACAACCTCCTGAAGGCGCAGTTGCTGCTCAACAGCAAGGTCGCGGTCCAGACCGGCCCGGTATCGGTGGATGTGCAGGGGGAGGTCGCATCGGTACGGTTCAGCGTGCTGCTGGCAGGCGGCAACCGCGGCCTGCTGCCGGAGCGGGGGCAGATGCAGGAAGTCGTCAGTGGCTGGCGCGAGCAGGACGGACAGTGGCAGCTGTACAGCGCCAGCTGGGAGCCGGTGGGGCGCTGATCATCGGCCACGCAGGCAATTGGGTCGCGGGCGTATGCCGCGAAGCTGTTGGCGGACTGTCTTGTCGTGTGGCTACAGGCTGTGCGGGTACGGCTCCTGCCGAGCTTGGCTCGGCACTACAGGGCCCCCGGATCTGTCGGTGGTTTGCGATATCGCGGTCGTACGCTGCGCAGGTACGGCTCTTGCCGAGCATGGCTCGGCACTACAGGGGCCCTAGATTGTCGGTGGTTTGCGATATTGCGGTCGTACGCTGCGCAGGTACGGCTCCTGCCGGGCATGGCTCGGCACTACAGGAGCCCGGGATTGTCGGTGGTTTTCGACTTCGTGGTCGTACGCTGCGCAGGTACGGCTCCTGCCGGGCATGGCTCGGCACTACAGGGGCCCGGGATTGTCGGTGGTTTGCGGTATCGCGGCCGTACGCTGCGCAGGTACGGCTCCTGCCGAGCTTGGCTCGGCACTACAGGGGCCCTGGGTTGTCGGTGGTTTGCGATATCGCGGCCGTACGCTGCGCAGGTACGGCCCTGCCGAGCATGGCTCGGCACTACAGGGCGCTAGATGGTGCTGCACTGGCGCCAGCGCACCGGCTCCTCCACACCGGGGCGCGGGTTGAGCTGCACGCGGGAGGTGCGCAGCGACGGATAGCGCTGCAACACCGCGCAGATGCGCGGCCAGGTATCGGCAGCTTCACCCGTGCGTTCGACCGACAGCGTCGAGCGCGTCAGCCAGATGCCGCTGACCACACCGGGGGTGGCAGCCAGCGCCCGTGAAACCTCCTTCTGGTAACGGGCCAGGGTTTCCGGATCGGGGTCCTGGATCTGGTTGCCGGGGTCGACAGGCTCGCTGTTGGCTGCGGCGGCAGGACTGGCTGCGTCGGTCTCGTCGGCAGGCGTGCCAACGACCGGCGCGGTAGCCGCTTTGGGAGCTGTCGTTGCTGCCGGTTCGTTGGCATCGCCCTGCAAGGTCATGTAACCCATGCCTGCCAGCAGCCCCAGGGTGATGGCGGCAAGGATGGCAATGCCGGTATGGCGTACAGCTTCGCGCCGGGCGATGCCGGTGACCATCGCATCGGTATCGCCGGTGACGTAGGGTTTGAGCAGGTCCCAGAGCTGCCTGTCGGCGATGATTTCGATGGCATGCTTGGCGGCCACGGCCTGGCCGTCGCGCTCAACCTGTCCTTCGGTGATCAGGATGCCGCCCTGGGCGCCAGTCAGGTCTACCGCGGAGACCAGTTCGTTGATTGCCGCTGCGCCAAAGCGGTAAGCGCGGCCGTGTTTGCACGACACCAGCCAGCGCTGCCCGTCGCGCTGCAGCAGGAAGTCGCTGCTGGTGCCGCGATCGCTGTCCTCGCTGTCCTGCAGCGGCTGCAGGCCGCGTTGCCCGGCCATCGCCTGGTGGACGATGCGCGAGAACTCGCGCCAGCGCATGCCGGCAAGTGCGGCCAGCCCGTGCTGTACTTCGGTCTGCCTGCGCTTGACCAGCCAGAGGTAGGCAGACGCCAGCCCACCGAGAAGCAATGCCAGTGACAGCGCCAGGAACCAGGAGAACATCTATATGCCTGAGGAAAGGGTTACAGGAAGGAAGCTTATGGTATTCCCCCGGGCCATCGTAAGAGTGGACGCGCGGCGCTTTTTCGGGTGCCGTGCAAACAGCGTTCAGCGGGTGCCGGCAGCGTCCGGCCAGTAGTGGCTGTCGGGTACGGAGCGGGCGCCGAAGATGGCCTGGCCAACGCGTACGACGGTGGCGCCTTCCTCGATGGCGATCTCGAAGTCGCCGGACATCCCCATCGACAGTTCATCCAGCTGCACGGCTGCCGGAGCGCTTTGGCGCAACTGTTCGCGCAGTTGGCGCAGCCGCACGAAACATGCACGTACCTGTTCGGGCGCGGCGGAAAAGAGCGCCAGGGTCATCAAGCCGCGTACCCGCAGATTGCCGAAGCGGGGCATGGCCTGCACGAAGGCTGCCACTTCGCCGGGCGCCAGGCCGAACTTGCTGTCTTCGTTGGACGTGTTGACCTGCACGAAGACGTCCAGCTGCCGGCCCTCTGTCTGCAGGCGGCGGTCCAGGGTTTCGGCCAGGCGCAGGCTGTCCAGCGCCTGGAACTCGCTGGCAAAGCGTGCGACCAGCTTGGCCTTGTTGGTCTGCAGGTGGCCGATCACCGACCAGTGCAGGTCGCCGAGGTCCTGCATGGCCTCCCATTTGTGATGGGCTTCCTGCACCTTGTTCTCGCCCAGCAGCCGGCAACCGGCAGCATGGGCCAGACGGATGTGTGCCTCGTCCATGGTCTTGCTGACCGGCAACAAGCGGACGCCGGCGGGATCGCGGCCCACACGCTGGCAGGCAGCATCGATACGCTGCTGTACCGTGGCCAAGTTATGGCGGAAGTCTTCCACGCTCTCGGCGCGTGGGTAGCGGCCGTGCTGGTCGTGACGGGTCTGGGTGGGGGTAGTGCTCATGGTGTACTCCGGTGCGCGCGACCGGTGCTGCGCAGCAGCCGGATCGGGCGCGCTGGCGAGGATCGGGCCATCGTTCTATCACGTTGCCTGCTGCCCGTGGCGCCGGCAGGCGAGGGCGCTTGTCACTGCAGGTGCCGGCGCGGGGGTCGGCGGCGCGAGCGCGCGGGGCAAACGTCGGGCAAGAAAAACCCGCCATCCGGTGCCGTGAGGGGAGGGAGACTTACGGCGCGGTACTGCTGGCGGGTAGGTTGATTCTTGCGCAGCTTTTGCTGCTTTGCAACATCAGTGTTCTTCAGGCCCTGCGTCGGCCTGCGCCGTGCGGCTTTCGGTCCGGGTCAGGCGTCGGTTGAGTGCGTCCAGGCGCTCGTTCAGCGCCTCGATATCGGAGCGGCTGGGAATATCCATGCGGCGCAGTACCCGGTGAACGCGGTCCTCGAAGCTGCGCTCCACCCGGTCCCAGGTGCCGGCGGCGCGGTCGCGGGCCTGGCCCAGGGTGTTCTCGACGGTATCGCGGATGCTTTCACCGCGGCTGGATTCATCGCGCGAACGCTGCTCCACGCTTTCGCCCTCCTTGACCAGGGTGTCGAACAACTTGCTGCCTTCATTCTGTGCCCGCGACAGCGCACCGAGCCCTGCAAGCCATACCTGCTGGGCCGATTCGGTCATCCTGCGGCCCAGTCGTTCGGCCTGTTCCTGCAACCCCGGGCTGCCATGGTCGCGGTCTTCGGGGCGGTGTTCATGTGTCGTCATGAGGGGGCTCCTGTGCGGGACTGTCCAGGGCACCACCGTAACGGCTCAAATGCTTGCGTGGTGTGACGGCAGTGCGTCAACCGAGCTTTTCGGCGAGAACGCGCTGGATTTCCGATTCCACCATGCCCTTCATGGCGGACAACAGGAAACCCAGCTCAGCCTTCACCCGCACGGACCCCGGCAGCAGTTCGATCGCACCGTCAACGCCGGAGCGGGCGAAATGCAGTACCTCGCCTTCCCAGCGGGTGGTGACATCAAAGCGGTCCTGCAGCTTTTCGGCTACTTCGGCGATCGCAGTGCGGGCCTTGTCGGCGGGCAGGGAATGGGCATGCTGGATATCGATGGTGGACATGGGGGCTGGCCTGGATGGCTTGCGGATAAGAGGAGCGGCATTGTGCGTACCCGGGGCGCGTAGTCCAAGCCCTACGTACTGCTTCTGCATGCCGGAAGGACCTGCTAGTCTGCTGCGGTGCGTACTCTGCAAGTTCATTTCAGCAACCGTCAGCAGCCCGATCAGACCTTGTCGCCGGGGGTGCAGCGCATTGTGCGCCATGCATCCGGCCAGGTGCGTCTGGGCGACGGCAGTGTTGGGCCGCTATTGCTGGCCCAGTTCTGCACCGACCAGCGCGGGGTATGGCTGCAGGTGGCCAGTGGTGTACGTGGCATCCATGTCAACGGTCGTCCGGTACGGCGCATGGCCCTGCTGCGCGCCGGCGACTCGGTCTATGCCGATGGTACCGAGATGCTGCTGCGTGGTGAATGCGAGCAGTTGGCGCAGGCCCCCGAGCTGCCTGTCGAGCCCGGCGAGGACATGCGGGTGCTGCTGCGCGGTGTCGGCGGGCGTCACCATGGCCGCAGTTTCACCTTGGACAAGCCGCGCATCATCGGTGGCGACGCGGGCAGTGACATCACCATCGACGACCCGGCATTCGCGTCGCAGCATGCCCGTCTGGAGCGTCATGGTGAGCGCGTGCTGTTGCGGGACCTTGGCTCGGCCGAGGGCAGTGTGGTCAATGGGGTGCCGGTCCGGCATTGCTGGCTGCAGGCCGGCGACCAGGTGGTGCTGGAAGGCAACCACCGGTTTGTGCTTGAGGTTCCACTGGGCCCGGCCAATGCCGCCCAGGCCTTCCCCGAGCTGGATGAGCCGGCGGCAACCGCGCCCGCCGAGACGGCCGAGATGGTCCGCCCGCGCAGGCCGCGGCGTTGGCCGTGGCTGCTGCTGAGCGCTCTGTTGCTGGGGGCGGCAATCAGTGCATTGCTGATGTTCGGTGCCCGCTGAACGCACCGCTGTCGGTGGCGTATCGCCGGGCAATGCTTGACCCGTCGATTGGGTGCAGATGCAACTTTTTCTGCAGCCCCCAAGGCTGTTGCGCTGCGGCATACTAGGGGTTCTGCCCAACAGGTGTGACATGACGCGCGCATTCAATTTCAGTGCCGGCCCTGCGACTCTGCCGGAATCGGTCCTGCGCCAGGCGCAGGCGGAGATGTTGGAATGGAATGGCGTCGGCGCGTCCATTGTCGAGATCAGCCATCGCAGCGCCGACTTCATGGCCGTTGCCGAGCAGGCCGATGCCGACCTGCGCACCCTGATCGGCATCCCCGACGACTACGCCGTGCTGTTCCTCGGTGGCGGCGCCACCACCCAGCAGGCGCTGATGCCGCTGAACTTCGCTGCCCCCGGCCAGCGTGCCGATTACGTGGTCACCGGCCACTGGGGCAAGACCGCGGTCAAGCAGGCCAAGCCTTATGTGGATGCGCAGGTTGTCGCCAGCGGCGAAGCCGGCGGCTTCCGTGACATTCCGGCGCAGGACCAGTGGCAGCTGTCCAGGGACGCGGCCTATGTTCATATCACCGCCAACGAAACCATCCACGGCGTCGAGTTCCGCGACGTGCCCGATGTGGGCGATGTGCCGCTGATTGCCGATTTCAGCTCCTCGATCGCGTCCGAGCCGATCGATGTGTCGCGCTATGGGGTGATCTATGCCGGCGCGCAGAAGAACCTGGGCCCGGTCGGGGTGGCGGTGGTGATCATCCGCCGCGACCTGCTGGAACGCGCTGGCCAGCCGCGCGCGGACATCTTCGATTACCGCTCGCATGTGACACGCGATTCCATGCTCAACACCCCACCGACCTGGAACTGGTACCTGGCCGGGCTGATGTTCAAGTGGATGCTGGCGCAGGGCGGTGTCGAGGCGTTTGCCAAGCTGAGCGCGGCCAAGTCCGCGGCGATCTATGAGGCCATCGATGGCTCGGGCGGCTTCTATCGCAATGACGTAGCCAAAGCGGTGCGTTCGCGCATGAACATCCCGTTCTTCCTGGCCGATGATGCGCTCAATGCGCGCTTTGTTGCCGAATCCAGGGCGGCCGGGCTGCTGGCGCTGAAGGGCCACAAGGCCGTCGGTGGTATCCGCGCCTCGCTGTACAACGCCATGCCGCTGGAAGGTGCGCAGGCGCTCGCGGCCTTCATGCGCGAGTTCCAGCAACGCAACGGCTGATCCAACCCCGTCGGCGCCTTCGCGCCGGCCTGCAACAGGTAGACGACCCATGGCATCAAAGCCAAGCAAACCCGCCGGCAAGAGTAAGCCGGCTCCGGCAAAGAAGGCCGCCAAGGCCAAGGCCGAGGCACTGCCGGTGGCCAAGCCGGTGCTGTCCGACGTGCGCGCCAAGATCGACCAGATCGACCGCAACATCCAGGCCCTGATCGCCGAGCGTGCGCAGTTCGCGCACCAGGTGGGCAAGGCCAAGGGCAAGCTGGCTGCCGCGGTGGACTATTACCGACCCGAGCGCGAGGCACAGGTGCTGCGGATGGTGGTGGACCGCAATGAAGGCCCGCTCAGCGACGAGGTGCTGGTGCATGTGTACCGCGAGATCATGTCGGCCTGCCTGGCCCAGCAGGAGCCGCTGAAGATCGGTTACCTCGGCCCGGAAGGCACCTTCAGCCAGCAGGCCGTGCTCAAGCACTTTGGCCGCTCGGCGATGGGCCTGCCGATGGCCAGCATCGAGGAGGTCTTCCAGGAAGTGGAAGCCGGCAATGCCGACTTCGGCGTGGTGCCAGTGGAGAATTCCGGGCAGGGCACCATCCAGATCACCCTGGACATGTTCCTGACCTCCAACCTCAAGATCTGTGGCGAGGTCGAGCTGCGCGTACAGCAGTACCTGATGTCGCGCAGCGGTCGCATCGAGGACATCGAGCGCATCTATGCGCACCCGCAGTCCTTCATGCAGACCTCGTCGTGGCTGCGTGCCAACCTGCCCAAGGCGGAGAAGATCCCCGTTTCCAGCAATGCCGAAGGCGCACGCCGCGCCCGCAATGCCGACGACGCGGCCGCCATCGGTGGCGAGAGCGCCGGCCATGTCTATGGCCTGAAGAAGGTGGTGACCAAGCCGATCCAGAACGACGCCGACAACACCACGCGTTTCCTGGTGATCGGCCGCCAGCTGTTCCCGTCGTCCGGGCATGACCGCACCTCGGTGCTGGTCTTCATCCATGACAAGCCCGGCGCGCTGTTCGATGTGCTCAGCCCGTTTGCCCGCCATGGCATCAGCATGAACCGCATCGAGTCGCGCCCCTCGCACCAGGCCAAGTGGGAATACGGGTTCTTCATCGACCTGGCCGGCCACATCGAGGACGAATCGATGCAGGCCGCGCTGGCCGAGCTGGAATCGCACTCGGCGCAGATCAAGGTGCTGGGCTCCTATCCGGTCGCCGTGCCCTGAGTTTCGAGTTCCTCTCCCTGCGGGAGAGGGGTGGGGTGACGGTTGGGCGGCACGCGCTGTTCATGCAGTGCATACAGGGCGCCGCCAAGCCCTCATCCGCCCCCCGCCTTCGCGGGGGCAGGCCCTTCGGGCACTCCTCCCATAGGGAGAAGCTTTGCTGACGCGCTCCGGCGCACTGAATACTAGAGAGACCGCATGAGTTCCCAGCCGTACTGGATTGCACACAAAGGTTCCGCCCTGCAGGGCACGCTGGCCATTCCCGGCGACAAGTCGGTCTCGCACCGCTCGGTGATGTTTGCCGCGCTGGCCGATGGCGTCTCGCGCATCGACGGCTTCCTGGAAGGCGAGGACACCCGCGCCACGGCCGCGATCTTCGAGCAGATGGGGGTGCGTTTCGAGACGCCATCGCCGTCGCAGCGCATCGTCCATGGCGTGGGCGTGGATGGCTTGAAGGCACCCCAGGCAGTGCTCGATTGCGGCAACGCCGGCACCGGCATGCGCCTGCTCGCCGGCCTGCTGGCGGCGCAGCCCTTTGATACCACCCTGGTTGGCGATGAATCGCTGTCCAAGCGCCCGATGCGCCGGGTTACCGGCCCGCTGGCACAGATGGGCGCGCGCATCGACACCCAGGACGATGGCACCCCGCCGCTGCACATCCATGGCGGCCAGCCCCTGCACGGCATCGATTACGAACTGCCGGTGGCCAGTGCCCAGGTCAAGTCTGCGGTACTGCTGGCCGGCCTGTACGCGCAGGGGGAAACCTCGGTGGTCGAGCCGCATCCTACCCGCGACTACACCGAGCGCATGCTGCGTGCGTTTGGCGTGGAGATCGATTTCGAGCCGGGCAAGGCCCGCCTGCGCGGCGGCCAGCGCCTGCGCGCTACCGATATCGCGGTGCCGGCGGATTTCTCGTCCTCGGCGTTCTTCATCGTCGCCGCCAGCATCATTCCGGGCTCGGCAGTGCGTTTGCGCTCGGTCGGCTTGAACCCGCGTCGCACCGGCCTGCTGACGGCATTGCGCCTGATGGGTGCGGATATCACCGAGGAAAACCACGCCGAACACGGTGGCGAGCCGGTGGCCGATCTGGTGGTGCGTTATGCGCCGTTGAAGGGGGCACAGATTCCGGTGGAAGTGGTGCCGGACATGATCGATGAGTTCCCGGCGTTGTTCGTCGCCGCAGCGGCGGCGGATGGCCAGACCGTGGTGCGTGGCGCAGCCGAGCTGCGGGTCAAGGAATCCGACCGCCTGGCGGCCATGGCCACCGGTCTGCGTACGCTGGGGCTGCGGGTGGACGAAACCGAGGACGGTGCCACCATCTTTGGGGGCCCGCTGGGCAGCGGCACCATCGAAAGCCATGGCGACCACCGCATCTCGATGGCCTTCGCCATCGCCGGCCAACTCAGCACCGGGGAAGTGCGGATCAACGATGTGGCCAATGTGGCTACCTCATTCCCGGGCTTTGACAGCCTGGCGGCGGGTGCCGGTTTCGGTCTCAGCGTTCGCGCCTGAATTCCACCGGTACCTGCACCACGCTGCTGACAGCATGGCCTTCCCGCACTTCAGGGCGGAAGCGCCATTGCTGCAGGGCTTGAAGGGCGGCTTCTTCGAAGCGGGCATCCACGGCAGCGTCCCGCGCAGGCACGCTGGCTTGGGTCACCGCGCCATTGGCGTCGATCTGCAGGCGGACCACCACGTCCGCCTCCAGCCCTGCGGCCAGCAGTTCAGCCGGGTAGTTCGGCACGGCATTGCCCGCCAGCGGCTCGGCCTGCTGGTTGAACACTGCCGGCACCTGGGTGGGGAGTGTGGCGGCGGCAGGTTCCGGAGCGGCATTGCTGTCACCCTTATGGATGACCTCGTTGACATGGGTGCTGCGGTAACCCAGCACTACCATCACGCCCAGCAAGGACACCAGCAGCAAGGCCCACAGCAATACCGTCGGCGTGCCGTGGGCACCGACCGTCGTACTGGATTGATTGTGTGGAATGCTGCCCATTGACGTCACCGCCATGCGTTTCGCGTTGGCGGCCAGTCTGGTGCCTGACGCGTCACGGGGGGTGACTTGGGCTTAAACCCGACCCCCTTGTGGGGCCGGGGTTCATGTTACTGAGCCGGTTTGAAATCGAACGGGATTTCCAGCCCGGCCTGCATCGGCTGGCCATTGTTCATCGCTGGCTGGAAACGCCAGCCACGTACCGCGTCCAACGCTGCGCGATCAAGATCGCGCGAGCCGCTGCGCTGTACCAGGGTGGCGTCCAGTGGCGTGCCATCAACGCCCACTTCAACCCGTACCACCACCGTGCCGCTGTCGCCGCGACGCAGTGCGGCGGGCGGATAGCTTGGGGGCGGACTCTGGCCGGGCAGGGGCACAGGGCGGTCGGTCGGCGTGGCCGCCACCGGGGCCGGGGCAGCAGGGTCAGGTGTGGCCGGGAGCGGCGCCTCGGCGATGGGCTGCGGCGGTGGGGACGGGGCGGTTTCCACCAGTTCCGGCTTCTCCTCGACGGCCTCGGGGCGTGCATCGGGCATATCGCTTGCGCCGGCACCGGCGGGCAAGGGTGCCGGCAGGGGCGCCAACTGGGCGGTATCCGTTTGCGGCTGAGCCGGGTCGGCGCGGTAGAACTCGTTGTTGCGGCGGGCGTTGAGCCACACCACCACGAACAGCAATACGCCGACACCAAAGGCGATGCCGGCGATCTTCAGGCTGCTGCGCGGCAGCTGGAAAGTGACGTTCTGGTCGGAGCGGGAGCGGGGAGCGGGCATGGGACTGACCGGTTTGAACGCGTCGATTCTTGCACAGGAACACGAATGCGAGGCAGAAAGTCGCGGTTCGCGCGATAATCCCCTTTCACATCCGTACACAGTGCCCATCCATGCTTGATCCAGCCCTTCTTCGCCAGCAGCCCGCCGAACTCGCCCAACGCCTGCGTGACAGCCGCGGCTACGAGCTGGACGTGGCCGCGTTCGAATCGCTTGAGGCGGACCGCAAGCGTATCCAGGTGCGCACCCAGGAACTGCAGAACCTGCGTAACAGCCGCTCCAAGGCCATCGGCCATGCCAAGGCCAAGGGCGAGGACGTGTCGGCGATCATGGCCGAAGTTGCCGCCTTTGCCGACGAGCTGAAGGCTTCCGAAGCCCAGCTTGACGTGCTGCGCGAGAAGATCGAAACCCTGTCGATGGGCATCCCCAACCTGCCGGCGGCCGATGTGCCGGCGGGCAAGGACGAAAACGACAACGTCGAGCAGGCACGCTGGGGCACCCCGCGCAGCTTTGATTTCGAGGTGAAGGACCATGTGGAACTGGGCGCGCGCAACGGCTGGCTGGACGCCGAGACCGCGGCCAAGCTGTCGGGCGCCCGTTTCACCGTACTGCGCGGCGAGATGGCGCGCCTGCACCGTGCACTGGGCCAGTTCATGCTCAATCTGCACAGCAACGCGCATGGCTACGAGGAAACCAACGTGCCGGTGCTGGTCAACGCCGACTCGCTGCGCGGTACCGGCCAGCTGCCCAAGTTCGAGGAAGACCTGTTCAAGACGGCGCTGGGTGAATCCACGCGGTATCTGATCCCGACCTCGGAAGTACCGCTGACCAACATCGTGCGCGACGAGATTGTCGACGCCGAGCGTCTGCCGCTGCGCATGACCGCCCATTCGATGTGCTTCCGCTCCGAGGCCGGCAGCGGCGGTCGCGACGTGCGTGGCATGATCCGCCAGCACCAGTTCGAGAAGGTGGAACTGGTCAGCATCTGTACTGCCGAGCAGAGCGAGGCCGAGCACCAGCGCATGACCCAGTGCGCGGAAACCGTGTTGCAGAAACTGGGCCTGCCGTACCGCAAGATGCTGCTGTGCACCGGTGACATGGGCTTCTCGGCCATCAAGACCTATGACCTGGAAGTGTGGCTGCCGTCGCAGCAGACCTATCGCGAGATTTCCTCGTGCTCCAATTGCGGTGATTTCCAGGCCCGCCGCATGCAGGCGCGCTGGCGCAACCCGGGCGGCAAGCCCGAGCTGGTGCATACCCTGAATGGATCGGGCGTGGCCGTCGGCCGGGCCATGATCGCGGTGCTGGAGAACTATCAGAACGCCGATGGCTCGATCACCATCCCCGAGGTGCTGCGTCCCTACATGGGGGGGGCCGAGCGCATGGGCTGACGCGCAGTTCCCAGTCAACACGCCGGTACAGGCCCGCAGCGATGCGGGCCTTTGCTTTTGACTTCAACCACATACAGGACCGTTTGTGGCCTGATTTGTAAATTCAGGACAAAGGTGGTTGAATTGCGCGATTCGTTCCAGTTCTGGGATTAATCCATGCAGGATCTCAACGACCTCTATTACTTCGCCATGGTCGTGGACCACGGCGGATTTGCCGCCGCCGAGCGCGCCCTGGGCATTCCCAAGTCGCGACTGAGCCGGCGCATCAGCCAGCTGGAAACCGACCTGGGCGTGCGCTTGCTGCAGCGTTCCACCCGCCGTTTCGCAGTCACCGACGTGGGCATGAGCGTGCACCGGCACGCGCAGACCATGTTGGCCGAGGCGCAGGCCGCGCGCGAGGTAGTGGACCGCCTGAGCGCCGAGCCGCGCGGGCTGGTGCGCGCAAGCGTGCCGGTCTCGCTGGCGCAGATGCAGCTGCCCAAGCTGCTGCCGAAATTCCTGGAGCAGTACCCCAAGGTGCGGTTGCAGCTGAACATCAGCAATCGCCGCGTGGACATCATCAACGAAGGCTATGACGTGGCCCTGCGGGTGCGCTCGCGCCTGGATGACGATGGCAGCCTGGTGATGCGCAG
>NZ_DLJW01000062.1:30238-38253 GCF_002477705.1 Stenotrophomonas sp. UBA7606
GTGGACCTGCAGCCGCGCGTGGCCGGCTTCGATTTCCCGCTGCTGCAGTCGATGGTCAAGGATGGCTTCGGCATCACCATGCTGCCGGAAACCGTCTGCGCCGAGGCCGTGCGCAATGGCGAGCTGGAGGTGGTGCTGCCGGACTGGTCGCTGCCGCAGGGCATCTGCCATGCAGTGTTTGCCTCGCGCCGGGGGTTGCTGCCAGCGGTGCGCGTGTTCATCGATTTCCTGGCCGAGCACCTGCCGCCGCAGCTGGAGGCCTCACGTCTGGATTGTGGCGGTGCCTGCGAACGCGCCAAGGAAAAGATCCGCGCCTCGATGGCCGGATCGCTGGCGATCGAAGCCGGTTGAACAAAAACCGGGGCAGGCATGCGAGAATGCCCGCCCCGGCCGTTACCGCAGCCGGGTCAGCAATAAAGGACAGATGGCCGAGCGGTTTAAGGCACCGGTCTTGAAAACCGGCGAAGGGTCAAACCTTCCGTGGGTTCGAATCCCACTCTGTCCGCCAAGTTTGCTGGAAAAAGAACCGCTGATAACAGCGGTTTTTTTATGTCGCAAGCAGGCCGCGTACTGGCCGCCAGGCGGACCACGTGCAGGCATGCCGTTTGCTGCAGGCCATGGAGAAGGCCATGGATCGGTAGTGTGATCGCGCTCGGGGGGGCTGCGTACCCGGGTGGCATGGGTTCAATCGCGGCCTCACCTTCAAGCTTCGCATTGGATCATGGATCTACGAAAACTCATTCTGGTGCTGACCCTGCTCGGGGCCCTGGTGCCATTCGCCAACACGTTCTATGCCAGCTACACCGTGCAGCGCCAGCAGTTGGTGGATACCACACTGGATGGCAACTATGCCTATGCGAACAAGCTGGCCAGGAGCACCGAGGATTTCCTGCAGTCGGCGCAGCTGCAACTGGCCTATACCGCGCAACTGCTGGCGGTGAAGATGGGCGATGTGGCCCAGCTGGAGGACGAGGCGGCCCGCTTGCGGATGATGAGCAAGAGCTTCAATTCGATCACCATCTTCGATGCCAGTGGCACGGTACTGGCGACGTCGCCTGAAACCTTGGGCCTGCAGGGCAAGGTGTTGAACAGCGAGGCAGTAAAGGCCGCGCTGCGTGAGAAGCAGCCGCTGATCAGTGCGCCGTACCAGTCGGCTACCGGCAACTTCATCGTCTTCATCAACCATCCCATCGTGTCCGGGTCCGGCGAGTATCTCGGCGCGGTGGGTGGTGCCATCTACCTGCAGAAGGAAAACATTCTTGATCGCCTGCTGGGCCAGCACTTCTACGTGGACGGCTCCTATCTGTTCGTGGTCGACAGGCACAAGCGCATCATCTATCACCCCGACCCGAACCGGATTGGCGACTTCGTACAGAACAACGCGGTGGTCGATCGCGTCGCGGCGGGGGAGTCTGGCATGGGCCCGGCAGTCAACTCGCGCGGCATCAAGATGCTGGCCGGTTATGCATCGGTAGCTTCCACCGGCTGGGGCATCGTTGCCCAGCGCCCGGAAGAAGCCACGCTGGCGCCGCTGACACAGCTGATGCAGAGCACGCTGTACAAGGCGTTGCCGGCGACCCTGCTGACCTTGATTCTGATCCTGTGGAGCGCGCGGTTGATTTCGCGGCCGCTGCGGCTGCTGGCCGATGGCGCGCGCAAGATGGAAGATCCTGCCGCTGCCAAGGACATCCGTGCCGTGCGGTCGTGGTATTTCGAGTCCCGCGAACTGAAGAAGGCGCTGCTGATTGGTGTGGATGCCATCCACAAGAGTTTCAGCAAGCTGCGCGAGGACAATGCCACCGACCCCTTGACCAAGCTCGGCAATCGTCGGCGGATGGACGAGGCACTGGCCAATTTCGACAGCCAGGCCAATGCGTTCTCGGTGATCACCATCGATATAGATCACTTCAAGGCGGTCAACGATACCTACGGGCATGATGCCGGCGACGTTGCGTTGCAGTATCTGGCCAGGTGCATGCGCGAGGCCTGCCGGGCCTACGATATTCCACTGCGGGTGGGTGGCGAGGAGTTCGTCATCCTGCTGCCTTCGACCACGCTGACTGCGGCAGCCCAGGTAGCCGAGCGGCTGCGGGTGGCGGTGGAGCAGATGGTGGTTCCCAAGGTGGGCCGGCTGACGGTGTCGTTGGGTGTGGCGAACTGCCCGCAGAGCGGCTTCCAGATCGAAGCGGTGCTGAAGGCTGCCGACGAGATGCTGTACGCGTCCAAGCGCGGCGGTCGCAACCGGGTGACGGTGGACCAGCGCGAAGCTGTCCGGCTGCAATGATACCTGCGCTGGCCACCCATCATCTAAGCTACGCTCTGCCCCCTGTTGCCTGCATTTGCCGCATGTCTTCCGCTGATCTCAAGCAAACCGATGAACACTGGATGCGCCACGCGTTGGCCCTGGCCGACCGTGCGCAGCGTGAGTTCGACGAGATCCCCGTCGGTGCGGTGCTGGTGGGGGGCGAGGGGGCGGTGCTGGGCGAGGGCTGGAACCTCAACATTGCCAGCCACGACCCCAGTGCCCATGCCGAGATCGTGGCGATGCGCGCTGCCGGCAAGGCGCTGGGCAACCACCGTCTGATCGGCAGTACGTTGTATGTGACGCTGGAGCCCTGCGCGATGTGCGCCATGGCCATGGTGCATGCGCGTGTCGCCCGCGTGGTGTTCGCCGCGGCGGACCCCAAGACCGGCGCCTGCGGCAGTGTGTTCGATCTGGTGGCCGACCCGCGCCACAACCATCGCGTGCAGGTGCACGGTGGCGTGCTGGCGCAGGAAGCCAGCCTGCGCCTGACCAACTATTTCCGTGCCAAACGCGGCCGCCCGCTGTTGACGCCGGACGATCTTTGACGCGGCGTAAGGCGGGGGCGGGGGTATCATGGGCTACGTATTTCAGGCTGACGCCGATGGCGCAGGCCCCCAGCAAGAGGCATGACATGGCGGACAACAGCGCAGGCAATGATCGGTTGATCTGGATCGATCTGGAAATGACGGGGCTCGACACCGACAACGACTCCATCATCGAGATCGCCACGGTGGTCACGGATGGGCAGCTCAACGTGCTGGCCGAAGGTCCGGAGTTCGCCATTGCGCACCCGTTGGCCACATTGGAAGCGATGGACGAATGGAACCGCAACCAGCACCAGCGTTCGGGCCTGTGGCAGCGCGTGCTGGACAGCACCACCAGCGCGGGCCAGGCCGAGGCACAGACCATTGTGTTCCTGCAGGACTGGATCAAGGCTGGCGCGTCGCCGATGTGCGGTAACTCGATCTGCCAGGACCGGCGGTTCCTGCACCGGCAGATGCCGCGCCTGGAGCGGTACTTCCACTACCGCAACCTGGACGTATCCACGATCAAGGAACTGGCCAAGCGCTGGTCGCCCAGCGTGGCGGCCGGGGTGAGCAAGACCTCCAGCCATACCGCCCTGAGTGATGTGCACGATTCCATTGCCGAACTGCGCCATTACCGCCAGTTCATGGGCACTCTGGCCGGTCTGCCCTTGTAATGCCGAGCCATGCTCGGCAATGGCCTTCCCGGTAAAGCCCCAGCCGAGCATGGCTCGGCTCTACCGTGTGCTTGCCGCGCAGATTGGCTGGCCCGCCCTGTAGTGCCGAGCCATGCTCGGCGATGGCATTCCCGGTAAACCCCCAGCCGAGCACGGCTCGGCTCTACCGTGTGGCGGTCACGCAGATTGGCTGGCCCGCCCTGTAGTGCCGAGCCATGCTCGGCGATGGCATTCCCGGTAAGGCCCCAGCCGAGCATGGCTCGGCTCTACCGTGTGGCGGCCACGCAGATTGGCGGGCCCGCCCTGTAGTGCCGAGCCATGCTCGGCGATGGCATTCCCGGTAAGGCCCCAGCCGAGCATGGCTCGGCTCTACCCTGTGCTTGCCGCGCAGATTGGCGGGCCCGCCCTGTAGTGCCGAGCCATGCTCGGCAATGGAATTCCCGGTAAAGCCCCAGCCGAGCACGGCTCGGCTATACCTGCTGGCGGCGGCATACGTTTCGTTCAATTGCCGGCCGCTATGATCGCGGCATGAACGATCTGATCCCTGCGCCGCGCGATATCCAAACCCACGATCAGGACTGGGCTGACCTGCAGCGTGCAGTTGCCCTGCTGGAGTCGCCCACGCTGACTGCGCGCATGGCTGGCATCGTCGGGGCGCCGCTGGAGTTCGCGGTCAGCCGCCTGCCCGCAGCGGTATCCAAGCGCATGCACAGTGCGGTACAGGCCGCCCTCACCAAGGCAACCCAGGCGGCGCTGTGGAGCATGGACAACGCGCCGCACAAGGCAGCCTCCACCCGTTGGCACAAACTTGCCGCCGCCACCTCTGGCGCGGTTGGCGGTGCGTTCGGCTTCACGGCCTTGTTCGTGGAGCTGCCGGTGTCGACCACCATCATGATGCGCGCGGTGGCCGACGTGGCCCGTAGTGAAGGCTTTGACCTGGCCGAACTGAGCACCCGCCAGGCCTGCCTGGAAGTCTTCGCATTGGGCGGTAACTCCTCCAGCGACGATGCCAGTGACACCGGCTACTACCTGGCACGTGGCTTCACCACCGATGTCATGCGCCACCTGTCGGCCGAACTGGCCGGCCGGGTGATCACCGGACGTGACCTCACCCTGGGGGTGGCGCCCAAGGAGGCGGGCAAACTGCTGGCCAAGGTGGTGGAGAAAGTGGCCGCAAGGTTTGGCGTGGTGGTGACCGAGAAGTTCGCCGCGCAGGCCGTGCCCATCATCGGTGCGGCAACCGGTGCCACGCTCAATACCATGTTTACTGATTACTACCAGGACATGGCCCGCGGGCACTTCATCGTGCGCCGGCTGGAGCGCAAGTACGGTGAGCAGGCCGTGCACCTGGCCTACACCCGGATCAACGGGCGTCTGGCTGGGTGACTGCAATGGGGAGGCTCGTCGGGACGCCTGAGCCGCCGTCGTGATTTTGTTGATTTGAATTCAACAATCTTTTCCCTTGGCAGCATCTAGTGCAAGGCTGATGGGCGGTCGAAGATGCGTTTCCTTCCCTGCGTGTCCCGTATAGATGAATTCAATGCTGCCTGTTGTTGCCTCGACCCTGATGGCGGGGATGGGCGTGGTTGCGGCCGCCGAAGTCGCTGAAGCACCTTCCAGTCTGCACTGGACGAGCAGTTGGACCGCGGCGCCGCAGGCTGTGTGGGATGACGGCTTTCTGTTCCCGAGCAATGTGCCGCCCGTGCTGCAGGATCAGACGGTGCGGCAGGTGGCGCGCCTCAGCGCAGGTGGCCGACGCCTGCGGCTGCTGTTTTCCAATGCTTACGGCACGCAGCCCCTGCAGCTGGGGCGGGTGACCGTGGCGCTGGCGGGTGAGGGCGATGCGCTGGTGCCGGGCACAACCCGTCAGGTGCTGTTTGCCGGCTTGCCGACGGCGACCTTGGCCGCAGGGGCGCCACTGGTAAGCGATGCGATCACGCTGCCCGTGGCGGCCTTGGCACGGGTGACGGTCAGCATCCATCTGCCCGGCCCGGCGCCTGTGCAGACCTTCCATTGGGATGGTCGCGAGAACAGTTGGATCGTAGCGGGAGATCAGACGTCGGCGGCTGTATTGGCCCGTGATGACGCAGTGGACCAGCTCACGACCGCCCGACTGCTGTTGAGCGGCATCGAGGTGGATACCGGCGCACCGGCACACAGCATTGCGGTGATCGGCGACTCCATCACCGACGGCGCCACAGCCAGCCTCAATGCCGATAGTCGCTGGCCCGATGCGCTGGCCGAGCGCGTGGCGGTGCATGGCGTTGGTGTGATCAATGGCGGCATTTCAGGCGGCCGCCTGCTCAGTGATGGCATGGGCGAATCCGTTCTGGCGCGCCTGCAACGTGATGCGCTGGGGCAACCGGGCGTGCGCACCGTGATGGTGATGGTGGGCATCAATGACATCGCCTGGCCGGGTACTGCGTTTGCACGTGATCACGCCATGCCCACGCTTGCCGCGCTGCAGGCGGGCTACCTGCAGCTGATCCGCCAGGCCCATCGACAAGGCATCCGCGTGATCGGGGTGACGCTGACGCCGTTCAACGGGGCGTTGCCGGATACACCGTTGTCGGACTACTACCAGCCGCAGAAGGATGCCCTGCGGCTTGCAGTGAATGACTGGATGCGCCGTTCGGATGCGTTTGATGCCGTCATCGATGCGGACCTGGCACTGCGTGATCCACGCGACCCTTCGCGTTTGCTGCCACGTTTCGACTCCGGCGACCACCTGCATCCCAGTGATGCCGGCAACCGCGCAATCGCCGAGGCGGTGGATCTGGATGCCCTGTTGAGGCCTGGCATCCGTGAAGGCGCCGTTTCCCATCCCCCACGCAAGGATTGACCATGTTGTTCACCCCGTATCGAATGGGCGCGCTGGAGTTGCCCAACCGCATCGTGATGCCGCCGATGACGCGCTCGCGGGCAGCTGCAGGCAACGTGGCCACGCCCTTGATGGCGCGCTACTACGCCCAGCGCGCAAGTGCTGGGCTGATCGTCAGCGAGGGCACCCAGATCAGTCCGCAAGGCCAGGGCTATGCGTGGACACCAGGTATTCACAGCCAGGCGCAGATCGCCGGGTGGGGCGGTGTGACCAATGCCGTGCATGCGGCGGGCGGGCGGATGTTTGCCCAGTTGTGGCATGTGGGCCGGATCTCGCACGTGGCGCTGCAGCCGGGTGGTGCCGCGCCGGTTTCGTCCTCGGCCCTGCTGGCCGAAGGCGTCAAGGTGTTCGTCGATCCGCTGGGTGCCGGACCGGAGCAGGGCGTGGGTGAGATGGTGCAGCACTCCCTGCCACGCGCTCTGGACGTCGACGAGATACCCGCCGTGGTCGCCGACTATGCGCGAGCGGCACGCAATGCGATGGAGGCAGGCTTCGACGGCGTCGAACTGCACGGCGCCAATGGCTACCTGATCAACCAGTTCATTGACTCGCGGGCCAACCTGCGCACCGATGCCTACGGCGGTTCGCTGCAGAACCGGTTGCGGTTCCTGCGCGAGGTGGTGGAGGCGGTTGTTGCCGAGATTGGTGCGGGGCGGGTCGGGGTGCGGCTGGCGCCGCTGACCACGCTGCAGGGCGCGGTGGACGATACGCCGCAGGCAACCTATCTGGCGGCGGCGCAGGTGCTGGAACGGCTCGGCGTGGCCTATCTGCACATTGCCGAGGCGGATTGGGAGGACGCGCCGGAGATGCCAGTGGCCTTCAAGCAGGCCTTGCGGATGATCTATTCCGGCACCTTGATCTATGCGGGCAAGTACGACCTTGCGCGCGCGGAGGAAGCTCTGGGATCCGGATGGGCTGACCTGATCGGGTTCGGGCGGCCGTTCATCGCCAATCCGGACCTGCCAGCGCGATTGCAGCACGGGGTGGCATTGAGCGCGGCCGACGGCAGTACGTTCTTTGGTGGTGGCGCGAAGGGCCTGGTGGACTATCCCCGCATTGGCGAGGCGCTGTCTGCGGTGGTTTGAACAGCGTATACGCTCCTCCCGCCGATCTTCTTCTTCAGCAGTGAGCGGTGGGCAGCCAGATGCCTTCTGAGCCGAGAGCTCCGGCGCTGCTGAGCTGGGTAGCCATGCTCGGATTCCGGAAAGCAGAAAGCCCCGCTTTGCGGGGCTTTCTGCTTCAGGCATTCAAGCGGTCTTGGCTCAGGCGGACGCCTTCAGCTTGGCCAGGCGCAGCCAGGTGTCGACCACGGTGTCCGGGTTCAGCGACACCGACTCGATGCCTTCCTGCATCAGCCATTCGGCCAGGTCCGGGTGATCGGACGGGCCCTGGCCGCAGATGCCGACGTACTTGCCCTTGGCGCGGGCCGTCTTGATCGCCATCGACAGCAGCTTCTTCACCGCCAGGTTACGTTCGTCGAACAGGTGCGCGACGATCGAGGAATCGCGGTCCAGGCCCAGGGTCAGCTGGGTCAGGTCGTTGGAGCCGATCGAGAAGCCGTCGAAGATGTCCAGGAACTCATCGGCCAGCAGTGCGTTGGACGGCACCTCGCACATCATGATGATCTT
>NZ_DLJW01000064.1:0-43568 GCF_002477705.1 Stenotrophomonas sp. UBA7606
GAACTGGGTCAGCGCCGGCATTTTCAGTTCCGGCATCACGATCAGGATGCCGATCGCCAGGCCGACAATCGTGCCGATCTTGAGGAAGGTGGACAGGTAGTCACGCGGGGCCAGCAGCAGCCACACCGGCAGCACGGCGGCGACGAAACCGTAGCCGATCAGCATCCAGGTGATCTGGATACCGGTGAAGGTGAACATCGGGCCCATCACCGGGTCGGCGGCTACCTTGCCGCCGTACCAGATCGCAGCCAGCAGCAGGATCAGACCGACGACGGAGATCTCACCGATCTTGCCCGGGCGGATATAGCGCATGTAGATGCCCATGAAGATTGCAATGGGCATTGTCGCGATCACCGTGAACATGCCCCAGGGGCTGCCCTCCAGTGCCTTCACCACGATCATCGCCAGCACCGCGAGGATGATGATCATGATCATGAACACGCCGAACAGGGCGATGGTGCCGGGCACCTGGCCCATTTCCTCGCGCACCAGGTCGCCCAGCGAGCGGCCGTTGCGGCGGCTGGAGATGAACAGGATCATGAAATCCTGCACCGCGCCGGCCAGCACCACGCCGGCAATCAGCCACAGCGTGCCGGGCAGGTAGCCCATCTGCGCGGCCAGCACCGGGCCGACCAGCGGGCCGGCGCCGGCAATGGCGGCGAAGTGGTGGCCGAACAACACGTGCTTGTTGGTGGGCACGTAATCCAGGCCATCGTTGTTGATGACCGCCGGGGTGGCGCGGGTAGGGTCAACGCCCAGCACCTTGTTGGCGATGAACAGGCCGTAGTAGCGGAAGGCCACCAGATACAGCGCTACCGCCGCGATGACGATCCACAGGGCATTGATGTGTTCGCCGCGGCGTAGTGCCACGACGCCTAGACAGAATGCGCCGATCAGGGACAGCAATGCCCATCCGGCTTTGGAGAAACCTTTCATCGAGTGGCCTCGCAGGAGAATGCATCCAAGGGTCTACCCATGCCGGGCGGGGGTCAATGTGCATGGCTGCTGAAGCGAATGCGACTTTGGTCTTAGGACGAATCCCGATGGTGCTGAATGCGCTGCCCGCAGGGCGGCTTGCATCAGGCTTTACGCAACAAATGGTTGCATGGGTGACGATTGCGGCAGGCCGCGGCTGGCCGCACTTTGTGTCACATCAATCTGGAGATGAGCATGAGCAGTCAGCAGTTCGCCACGGTGCTGCGCACCTTGAAGGGTATGCCTACCTCCGATGGGGCGGGGGTGCGTCTGACGCGGGTGATCGGGACACCGGCGTTGCCGGACCTGGATCCGTTCCTGATGCTGGACGAGTTCGGCACCGACCGCGCCGAGGACTACATCGCCGGCTTTCCCAGCCACCCGCACCGCGGCTTCGAGACCGTCACCTACATGCTGGACGGGCGCATGCGGCACAAGGACAACCACGGCAACGAAGGCCTGCTGACCCCGGGTAGCGTGCAGTGGATGACGGCCGGGCGCGGGCTGGTGCATTCGGAAATGCCGGAACAGGAGTCCGGGCGCATGCGTGGTTTCCAGCTGTGGGTGAACCTGCCGGCACGCGACAAGATGGTGGAGCCGCGTTACCAGGAGTACGCGCCCGAGCGTATCCCCACATTCTCGCCTGCGCCCGGGGTGGAGGTGAAGCTGATCGCTGGCGGCGTGGGGCAGGAGCAGGGGCCCATCCAGCAACCCGCTACTGATCCGCTGTACCTGGACGTGACCTTGGCGGCCGGGGCGCAGTGGCACTGCCCGCTGCCCGAGGGCCACAACGCGTTTGCCTATGTCTTCGAAGGCGAGGCCGTGCTGGGTGACGCCGATGCCGCCCGCGGCGTGGCCCAGCACGAGTTGGCGGTACTGGGCGGTGGGGCGGTGTTGCCACTGCGCGGCGGTGAACAGGGCACACGCTTGATCGTGGTGGCCGGGCGCCCCTTGCGCGAGCCGGTGGTACGTCATGGCCCGTTCGTGATGAATACCCGCGAGCAATTGATGCAGGCCTTCATCGACTACGAGCAGGGCCGCTTCTGACGAACAGCCGCCCGATCAGGCAGGGCCTGGCCGGGCGGTTGCGTCATCTGGCTGGCAGCTTGGATGGCAGCTCGAAGGCCGCGCTCAGCGTGCGCCAGCCAGCGCCGAGGAATTGAGGCTCAGGGTCTGGGTCAGATTCTGCAGGTTGCCCAGCTCGGCGGTGTCGGCCGCGTCGATCCAGATCTGCGCGAAGCGGTTCTTGTCCAGCTTGACCACGGTGATGCGGCGCGACTCCAGCCCGGGCAGGTCGCGGCCGCCCATGTCCAGCTTGTACCAATGCATGGACTCGCCGCCGAACGAGCCCTTCTCCGCACGCAGGGCACGGTTGAAGGCCATGTCCGGATCGCGCGCGGTCAGCATCATGTTCAATACGGTGCGGCCGTCACCGGTGGAGGCCTTGCACACGATGAAATCGCTCTGGGTCTGCTGATCCCAGTGCAGGCCACTGTCGGCAGGCAGCGTTGGGCATTGCTCGGCCTGCTGGGCCAGGGCGGTGGAGCTGAGGGCAAGCAGCATGGCTGCGGAAACGATACGGACAGTCTTCACTACGCATTCCCCATGAAGCATCGTACGCAGGACGGCACGATGAAAGTCGAATTCGAGTTCTGAAGGTGGCTGTGGCGGGCGGGCAGTGTTCCCCTGGCCCGGTGCGCATATCCCCATGCGCCCGACCACCGGTTGAACTTATTACAAAAATGGCCGCAGATGCAAAGTGCTGGCCGGTGTCACACAAAAACGGCCCCGGGAAGGGGCCGTTCTTGCGGTGGTTTCACACCAGGGCTTACTTGTCGCTGCCCAGCCACTTGTACGCCACGCCACCAATCAGCGCGCCCAGGATGGGGGCAACCCAGAACAGCCACAGCTGGCTGATGGCACCGGCACCGGCAAACACCGCAACAGCAGTGGAGCGGGCCGGGTTCACCGAGGTGTTGGTGACCGGGATGCTGATCAGGTGGATCAGGGTCAAGGCCAGGCCGATAGCGATGGGGGCGAAACCCGCCGGTGCACGGCCATGGGTGGCGCCCATGATGACGATCAGGAATACCGCGGTCAGCACCACTTCGCACAGGAAGGCGGCGGCAACGGTGTAGCCACCCGGTGACAGGGCGCCGTAGCCATTGCTGGCGAAGGCACCCGGCTGGCTGCCATCAATCAGGAAATTGGCATTGCCCTGGGCAATCTGCAGCAGGATGAAACCGGCAAAGAGGCCACCCAGCACCTGCGCCACGATGTACGGCAACAGGTCCTTGCCGGAGAAGCGCCCACCGGCCCACAGGCCGATGCTGACCGCCGGGTTGAAGTGGGCGCCGGAGATGTGGCCGAAGGCATAGGCGCCGGTCAGCACGGTCAGGCCGAAGGCCAGCGCCACGCCAACGAAGCCTATGCCCAGCGGGTTGCCGTCACCGCCGAAGTTTGCCGCCAGCACCGCGCTGCCACAGCCACCCAGTACCAGCCAGAAGGTGCCGAGAAACTCGGCAGCCAGGCGCTTGCTCATGCTCATGATTCATTCCCCAGAATTAGCCCGAAACGGGTGTGGGGAAAATACACGTACAACCTGCCCGGGTGCGTTTTAAAAACGTTAACCGCAGCCAGGACAGCTGCGCGATCGCGGGGGTACGCCGCGACGCACGCGGTGGTTGTCAGCGCGGCAGGGGAATGAATTCCTTGTCGTCGCCGGGGATGCTGCCGAAGCGGCCATTTTCCCAATCGTCCTTGGCCTGCTCGATGCGCTCCTTGGAACTGGACACGAAGTTCCACCACAGGTGGCGCGGTGCATCCAGCGGCTCGCCGCCCATCAGCATCGCCTTGACGGGGGTCTTGGCACGCAGCCGACCTACCGCGCCCGCCTCGGGGATGACCAGGTGCTGGGCGGGGATATCGGTGCCGTCCAGCTGCGCGTCGCCTTCCAGGATGTAGAGCGCGCGCTGCACGTGCGAGGTGTCCAGGTCGATCTCGGCGCCGGGTGCCAGATCGATGGCCACGTTCAAGGTGTCGGCAAATACCTTCACCGGCGATTCCTCACCATAGGCGCGGCCGGCGATCACCCGCAGCCAGGCGCCATCACGGCGCTGCTGTGGCAACTGGTCGGCAGCGAAGTGGAAAAAGGCCGGATCGGTTTCCTCGTGGCTCTTGGGCAGGGCAACCCAGGTCTGCATGCCGTGCAGGCTCTGGTCGTGCTCGCGGGCGGCAGCGGGGGTGCGCTCGGAGTGGGCAATGCCCCGTCCGGCGGTCATCCAGTTGACGTCACCGGGGCGAATGATCTGGTCCGAGCCCAGCGTGTCGCGGTGGCCGATCTGCCCGGACCACAGGAAGGTGACGGTCGCCAGGCCGATATGCGGGTGCGGGCGGACATCGATGCCTTGCCCGGGGCTGAAAATGGCCGGGCCCATGTGGTCGACGAACACGAACGGTCCTACGCTGCGCGCCTGCAGGGTGGGCACGGCACGGCGTACCTGGAAGCCGCCCAGGTCGTGGACGCGCGGGCTGATGATGGTGGTCATGGCTGGCTGCTCCGGCTTGCATGGATGTGCGCGCAGGATGGCATGGCCGGAGCGAAGAAGGGGTCACCGTGCGGGGAATGGATTGTTGTCGGGGTGGGGGGAGTGGGGGCCGGAAGCGTTACCCCTCCCCAACCCTCCCTTCGCTGCGCGAAAGGGAGGGGGCCAAAGCCCCGGTTGCACGCAGGGCTGCCGCTTTGCCCCTCTCTCTGCCGAAGGCAAGGGAAGGGTTGGTGAGGGGGAGCTCTTGCTCCTGCTCATTCACCAGACAAACAGAACCAGTCTCTCCTGCAACCACATTGCTCCCATACGCAACCCCCAAACAAGGAACGGAAGCCAACGTGAAGGGGCTACAATCGCTGTCTTCCTTCCCCATCCGGAGACCTCCGCAGTGACCCGCAAACTCGTGCTGTTGCGCCATGGCCAGAGCCAGTGGAACCTCGATAACCGCTTCACCGGCTGGGTGGACGTGGACCTGACCGAGCAGGGCCGCCAGGAGGCCGCCACCGCCGGCCGGCTGATGAAGGAAGAAGGCCTGCAGTTCGACGTGGCCCACACCTCGGTGCTCAAGCGCGCCATCCACACCCTGCAGGGTGCATTGGCCGAGCTGGGCCAGGATTGGCTGCCGGTCAACAAGTCCTGGCGCTTGAACGAGCGCCACTACGGTGGCCTGCAAGGCCTGGACAAGGCCGAGACCGCCGCCAAGCACGGCGAGGAGCAGGTCAAGGTGTGGCGTCGTTCCTACGACATCCCGCCGCCGCCGATGGAGCTGGCCGATCCGGGCCACCCTATCCATGACCGTCGTTACGCCGGCTTGGACCGCAATGCGCTGCCGGCCACCGAATCGCTGGCCACCACGCTGGACCGCGTGCTGCCGTACTGGCACGACGCCATCGCCCCGCAGCTGAAGGACGGCAAGACCGTGCTGGTCACCGCCCATGGCAATTCACTGCGCGCGCTGTACAAGTACCTCAACAACGTGAGCAAGGAAGAAATCCTCGAGCTCAACATCCCGACCGGCATTCCGTTGCTGTTCGAATTGAACGACGACCTCACCGTCAAGTCATTCCGTTACCTGGGCGATCCGGAAGCGGCCAAGAAGGCCGCCGAAGCCGTGGCCAACCAGGGCAAGGCCAAGTAAGCGATACGCTGGAAGCAGCGCCCGCATGGGTGCTGCTGCCAAAACGGTGAATAAAAAATCCGATGCCGATCCTGGCATCGGATTTTTGTATCTGCAGGAGCGGCGTGAGCCGCGAAGCTGGCGTTGTTGAAGTCACAAGCACCGATGGAACCTGATGATGTCCCAGCTTTGCTGCCTGCACAGCGCTGGGGAAAATCCGGTCCGCGCGCTGGCGACGTAGCCCGGGTAAGCGAAGCGCACCCGGGGCTGTGATTTGAAAACAGGTTCAATCGCCCCAGAAGCGGCGTGAGCCCAGAAGTCGCCACTGCTGAAGTCGCGAGACCGGGGGTATCCCGGCTTCGGGACTTATGCCACTGCCACAAAAAAGCAGCTCCGCAGCCTCAACGTTGGCACTGTGCTGGAGTAGCGCTGCAGCCGGCGTTGTCACGCAAGGCCATGTCCTTGCCGACGTTGTAGGCGCCATACAGTACCGCCATCACCAGCAGCGCCAATCCCAATGCCAGATTCTCCATACGGACGCCAGGAGCGATTGGCGACGCGATAGCGGCAAGCGCATTGTTGGCGGGCGCGTGAGCAAGCAGATCCTCCGCGGTAACCTCCAGCGCCGCCGCAACCGCCATCCGCGACTCATGCGAGGCGTTGCCTTCGGTTTCCAGCCGTTGCACCGTGCGCGGGCTTAAACCGCAGATGCTGGCCAAGTGTTCCTGCGACCAGCCGCGGGCTTCGCGCAGTTGCCTGATCCGCTTTCCGTCGATCTTCACTGTTTCATCTTCCATGCCGCGTTCCTGCCGATGTTAGCTGAGCTGCGAGGCTGCCGGACAACAGCGCTCGACAACACGACAGAAAGCCGACAGCAGTGTGTCGTCCCAAAGGAATCAACGGCTTGCGTGCTTCCAGGGTGCTGGAAGAACTGCTCCCCCGTGCGCATGCAGTTGGGAGAGACAGTCTTCGGATGGGGGCCGTGCCATGCCATCATCGGGCCCTGATCACGATGACGGGAGTGTCTGCTTGAGCAAATGGATGATGTCGGTAGTGGCAATGGTGGCGCTGAGCGCCTGTAGTGGTGCTCACCAGGCTGCACCCAACGCCACACCGGAAGCGGCTGCCGCAAAGCCTGCAGCAGCAACCGCGCAGCGTGGCGAAGGCCGCCCTTATGAAGTGCTGGGCAGTGAAGTCTGGGACGTGCCGGATCCGGTCAGTGGTCGCAACTACCAGGTGTTCGTCGCCCTGCCAGCCGGCTACGCGGACAACCCGGACAAGCGTTACCCGGTGTTATACGTCACCGATGCCGACTATGCCTTCCCGCTGGTCTGGCAGATGGCGCGGCGCTTGAATGTCGAAGGCCGCAAGATCGAGGACTTCATCCTGGTCGGTCTGTCCTATGCCAAGGGCGAGGGCGGCATGCAGAGCCGCCGCCGCGATTACACGCCAACCACCAGGGGCCCCAGCGGTTCGCCAGCCGATGCCGTGCACGGTGGCGCCAGCGACTACATCAGCTACCTGGAAACGCAGGCGCTGCCCTTCGTGGCCAAGCGTTACCGCAGTGACGAAAGCCGGCGCATGTTCCTCGGCCATTCCTACGGTGCCTTGCTGGGGACGCAGGTGCTGCTGGAACGCCCGCAATTGTTCAGCGGTTACATCCTTGGCAGTCCGTCGTACTGGTTCGACAAGCACGAGATGGAGCGTCGACTGGCCGCGGCAGGCAAGCCCGCCAAGCTCCCCGTACGGGCCTATATGTATGTCGGCGAGTATGAGTCGGTGCAGCACGGCGGCGATGCCGACATGGTGGTGGATGCGCAGCGCATGATCGGTCTGCTGGGCACGCGTTGCGGCCAGTCGCTGGAGCTGAAGCTGGACGTGCTCAATGACGAGGACCATCTCAGTGTCGCGCCGCGTGGCTTCATGCATGGCTTGAAGTATCTGCTCGCGGCGCCAAAGGGCTGAGTCGTCCAATCCCCAGGGTCGGGCCCGGCACCCACAGCGGCCGGCCCTGCCTGCGCTACCACGACCAACGGCAGGTGTGCCGACCTGCGGCTTGGCTAGACTCCGTTCAATCCCTGCCGCCCGCGCCATCCCATGTCTTCGCCGCCAACCACGCATCGGATCGATGCCGCGCAGGGCCCAAGCCGACGCCGGGTGTTCAGCGGCGAGCGGCTGGCTGCACGGGTCAGCTGGTACGCGCCGGGTGAGCGCATGCACCGACACGCGCACGACTGTCACCAGCTCTCGCTGTTGCTGCTCGGCACCTTGATGGAGCAGACCGGGCAGGGCGAGGAGCGGCTGGCCGTGCCAGCCTTGGGCGTGAAGCAGGCAGGCGTTGCCCATGCCAATGACTACGGGCCGAGCGGTGCGCTGATGCTGGGTATCGACCTGCCGGCATCATTCGACCTGCAGGACACACTCGGTATCGGCCGCGCCTGGCAATGGCGCGGGCATGCGCTGCAGCCGCTACTGCTGCAGGGACGGGGACTGTTGTCGGCCTTGTTTGCAGGCGAGCTGGTCGCTGCCGATGTCGACGCCCGGCTCTGGGAACTGCTGGCCGGCATGGCTACCCCGGCTGAGCGCCCCCGCGGTACGCCGCCACGTTGGTTGGCGGTGTGCTGCCAGCGTCTGCAGGATGAGAACGTGCCGCTGGGCGATCTGGCTGGCGAGCTTGGCGTGCATCCGGTGTACGTCGCCCGTGCCTTCACGCGCTGGATGGGCTGCGCGCCGTCGGTGTTCCGCGCCCGCGCGCAGTTGCAGCGCGCCCTGCCGCTGCTGGCCAAGGGGCAGGCCCTGGTTGATGTGGCGCAGCAGGCCGGGTTTGCCGACCAATCCCATTTCAGCCGGATTGCCCGCACGCACAGCGGGCTGACCCCGGCGCGCCTGCGCGCGCTGTTGCTGGCGTGAGCAGGTTCAATCCGTTCAAGACCTTGGGCAATGCCCTGGCGCATCGTGGTGCTTGTCAGCCACGGAGCCGCACCATGCATCTGCGCAACATCCTGTCCCTGCTATTGCTGCTGCCGGTTTGGCCGGGCTGCGTGACAACGGCTGCGGCGGCCTCGCCGCAACAGGCCGCACGGGATCTGGCGGCATTCCTGGATGGCATTCCGGAGCTGGGGCCGGGCTACGCGGTGGTGATCGTCGACCGTGACCAGCAATTGCTGGGCTATACCCGCGGCGTGCGCAACGCCAGCAGCCAGGCGCCGCTGACCATGCACACGCCGATGTACATCGCGTCGCAGACCAAGTCCTACATGGGGTTGCTGGCGCAGGTGCTGGATCGGCAAGGCGTGCTGCGCCTGGACAGTACCCTGTCCGATCACTGGCCGCGGCTGCGCCTTCCTGATGGCGTCGATCCTGCCGCATGGACCCTGGCGGACCTGCTCAACCATCGTGTGCCCTTGAGCGCGGATGCGGTCACCACGCTGGAGGCGTATATCGGCAGTCCCGATCCGGCTGTGTATCCGCAGCTGCTGCAGCAGTTCGCGAGCAAGCGTGCTGATGGATTCGACTACGACAATCTCGGCTACAACATCTACGCAGCGATCCTGCAGCAACACACAGGCCGCTCGTGGCAGGACTGGTTGCAGCAAACCCTGTTCACGCCGTTGCAGCTGCACGAAACCGCAACAAATACCTCCAGCTTCGATCCGGCGCAGCTGGCCTTCAACCACCAGTGGCTGGGGGCCGAGCAGGGTTGGCGGCTGGTGCCGCCCAAGCCGGATGTCTTGATGCATTCGGCTGGCGGCATGATGACGTCGCCGCGCGACATGGGCCGTTGGTTGCGCTTGCAGTTGGGTGCAACGCTGTCTCCCCAATTCGATGCCCGCTTGCTGGATGCTGCCCATCGAGCGGGTGTGCAGGTAGACCCGAAGGCCCGTAATGCCTATGAGCTGCCCTGCAACGGTTATGCCTATGGATGGAATGTGTGTGACTTCGAGGGACATACCCTTTACATCCACGGAGGTAGCTATACCGGCGCGCGCAGCATGATGGCGTTTTCGCCTGATCTGGGGGTTGGTATAGGTGTGTTCTCCAACTCGGACAACGCAACTGGCTGGCTGACTTCGCGTACGGTGGTGCAGTTCTTCCAGTATCTGATTGATCACCCCGGCGCGGATTCGTGGGCGCGGACCCGGCAACAGGTCTATCCGCAGCGGGTGGCCGAGCAACTGTCGGGTATGCGCGCGCGCCAGGTGGCGGTGAGGCAGGAGCCGCGTTGGCAGGGGTGGCGGTGGCAGCCCGCTCTGGCTTCGTTTGTCGGCACGTTCCAGGCTGAGCGTTTGCCGGCAACCGCACGCATTGTCCGCGACGGCGACGCCTTGCAACTGCAGGTGGGTGCGCTGACGCGGACGCTGCAGCCCGCCGCACCAGGGCTGTTCGGGGCGCAGGACGGCCCACTGGATGTGGTGCAGCCGTTGGAGTTCCGTCCTGATGGCGATGGTTTTGAGTTCGAGGGCGAAATCTACCGCCGCCGACCTGCGGGAGAGCTGCCGGATGGGCACGAAGCACGCGGGCACGGGTCTGCCGGGCTGCCGTTGCCGGGTACCGGTCCCGAGGAGCCTTGCCCCCACGGGGCGGGAAAGCGCATGCACCGCATGCCGGCGACGGCGAGGCGGTGCATGCGATGGCAGAAGGCAGGACTTATTTGAATTCCAGCGTCTTCTCGAACGACTTCAGTTCGTGGCGGGCCATCGCCAGGTTGGCGTGGTTGCGGTCCAACACCACGTACAGGAACAGGTCCTTGTTGCCTTCCAGCGGGCGGATCAGGTGGTACTGCTTGGACAAGGTCAGCAGGATGTCTTCGACCACGTCGGTCAATCCCAGCGAGTTTGCGACGCGGCGCTTGGCCCGGACCACGTCGGCGTTGCCGGCAGCGGCAACCTCCATGTTGATCGCACCACCACCGAGCGTGCTCAACGTCATGCCGCTGTCCGCGTCGACCAATGCCGCACCGACAAAACCGGCGATGTTGCCCAAATCATCAAGCTTCAGGTTTGCAGCCATTTCCCATCCAGTAAATTGAGTGATGCCACAACAAAGAAGCCCGCCGGGAAGACTCCCAAGCGGGCGCCGGGCAGCATAGCGAAAAGCGTCTATACATGGCCAGCAAGGCCAGGCATACCCCACGCGGGCAACCTCAGTTTTCGCGAAAAAACTGGCTGGGGCTCAGGCCAAAGCGACGCTTGAACATGGTGGCAAAGGCACTTGGGCTTTCGTAGCCCAGGGCGAGGGCCACGTCGATGACTTTTTCGCCAACGGCGAGCTGCTCCAGGGCGCGCAGCAACCGCGCCTGTTGCCGCCATTGGCCGAAGGTCATGCCCAGCTCGCGCGCGCACAGGCGCTGGATGGTTTTCACGTCCACCTGCAGGCGCGCGGCCCAGTCCTGCAGGGTGGACGCATCGTCTGGATGCCGTTCCAGCCGCCGGCCGATCTGGCGCAGGCGCGGGTCTCGCGGTTCGGGCAGATGCAGTGGCAGGACCGGCAAGGTCTGCACTTCGTCCAGGATCAGGCGCATCAGGCGGCCATCGCGGGAGTCTTCGGCATAGGATGGGGCGATCTGCGCGGCGGCGCGTATCAGCGCGGCCAGCAAGGGCGTGATCGAGACCGCCGATGGCGTTGCCGGTGCCTGCGGCATGCAATGCGGCAGGATGTACAGGCTGCGCATCTGTACCGCACCGATGCAGTGCACTTGATGGCCGACACCGGCCGGCATCCAGATTGCACGTGTGCTGGGCACCACCCAGCGGCCCATGCCGGCGCGTACCACCAGCACGCCGGTTTCCGCGTACACCAGCTGGTGGCGGTCCGGGTGATGATGCAGCGGGATCAGCGTGGCGGCGGCGTAGTCGCGGCCCTTGCAATATACCGCCGTGTTGGGGCCGGCCGGCAGCGGCAAGCGCCGGCCCTTGCGGTTGCTGGTGTCCTTTTCAAGAAGATGCATGACCATATCGCGCAGGATGGGCGGCGAGGGGGAATCTACCATGCCGGCCTCCCCTCGGTTTCATGGCCATCCCATGTCGTCCACCGCTTCCGATATCAGTGCTGCTCCGTCCCCACAGCGTCGCCCGGTCGCGATGGGCGTGCTTGCGGCCATCAGCAGTTCGCACCTGGTCAACGACATGATGCAGTCGCTGATCCTGGCGCTGTACCCGATCTTCAAGGGCCAGTTCCACCTGAGCTTCGCCCAGGTGGGCCTGATCACGCTGACCTACCAGCTCACCGCGTCGCTGTTCCAGCCCTTGATCGGCCTGCGCACCGACAAGCGGCCGGCACCGTATTCGCTGCCGATGGGCATGCTGTCCACCTTGTGTGGTCTGTTGCTGCTGGCGTTCGCACCGAACTTCGTGACGGTGCTGGTGGCGGCGATGCTGGTCGGCATCGGCTCGGCGATCTTCCATCCGGAATCCTCGCGCATCGCGCGGCTGGCTTCCGGTGGTCGCCATGGCCTGTCGCAGTCTGTGTTCCAGCTTGGGGGCAACGCCGGCACTGCGGTGGGCCCGCTGCTGGCTGCGGCGGTGATCGTGCCGAATGGACAGCGCAGCGTGGCGTGGTTTGCCTGTGCGGCCCTGTTGGGCATTGGCTTGCTGACCTACGTCAGCCGTTGGTACCAGCAGCATCTGCTGGCCGTGGCCGCGCAGCCCAAGGCGGCGGCCAAGCCGGCCAATCTGTTGCCGCCGAAAACCGTGGCCTGGGTGATCGGCATCCTGCTGGTGCTGATCTTCAGCAAGTACTTCTACATCGCCGGTTTGAGCAGCTATTACACGTTCTATCTGATCCAGAAATTCCACGTGTCGGTACAGAGCGCGCAGCTGCACCTGTTCGGTTTCCTCGCGGCGTCGGCGGCTGGCACCCTGATTGGTGGGCCGTTGGGTGACCGCATTGGCCGCAAGCCGGTGATCTGGGCCTCGATCCTGGGTGTGGCACCGTTCGCCCTGATCCTGCCGTACGCAGACCTGCAATGGACCATGATCCTGACGATGGTCATCGGTTTCGTGTTGTCCTCGGCGTTCTCGGCCATCCTGGTCTATGCACAGGAATTGATGCCCAACCGTATCGGCACGGTGTCCGGCCTGTTCTTCGGCTTCGCCTTCGGCATGGGTGGCCTGGGTGCCGCGGTGCTCGGCGTGCTCGCCGACCACACCAGCATCCTCTGGGTCTACAAGGTGATCTCGTTCCTGCCGTTGCTGGGCATCGTCGCCGCCTTCCTGCCGAACCCGCGCGCGCGCTGAGGGGTGGATGCAATGCCCGGCCGTGGCCGGGCGGTGTTGCCCTGGGAACTTCAGGGTGCCGCTCGGTCCTGCGCGGCTTGGTACCAGTGTTGGCTGCGGTTGACGAGGTACACCACGGAAAGCATCACTGGCACTTCGATCAGCACGCCGACCACGGTGGCCAGGGCTGCACCGGAATGCACACCGAACAGGCTGACCGCGGTAGCCACCGCCAACTCGAAGAAGTTGCTGGCACCAATCAGCGCGGAAGGGCCGGCGACGCAATGGGCAACACCCAGCTTGCGGTTGAGCAGATAGGCCAGACCTGCATTGAAATAGACCTGCAGCAGGATCGGCACGGCGAGCAGGGCGATGATCAGCGGCTGCTCAATGATCTGCCTGCCCTGGAAGCCAAACAGCAGCAACAGCGTGGCCAGCAAGGCAGTCAATGACAGCGGCCCCAGCCGTTCCAGCACGCTATCCAGACGCGCCTGCCCGCCACTGCGCAGCAGCCATCGGCGTAGCAGCACGGCAATTGCGACCGGCAGCAGGATGTACAGCGCCACCGAGAACACCAGCGTTGCCCAGGGCACGCTGATTGCCGAAATGCCCAGCAACAGCGCCACCAACGGGGCGAACGCCAGCACCATGATGGCGTCGTTCAAGGCCACCTGGCTCAAGGTGAAGTTGGCATCGCCACGGCACAGGTTGCTCCACACGAACACCATTGCGGTGCAAGGCGCGGCGGCCAGCAGGATCAGGCCGGCCATATACGAATCAATCTGCTCGGCTGGCAACCACGCCGCAAACAGGTGGCGCAGGAACACGCCGCCCAGCAGTGCCATCGAGAAGGGCTTCACCGCCCAGTTGATGAACACGGTGACGCCGATGCCGCGCCAGTGCTGGCCCACCTGGCGCATCGCGCCGAAATCGACCTTCAGCAGCATCGGAATGATCATCAGCCACACCAGTACCGCCACCGGCAGGTTGACCTTGGCCAGTTCCATGCCGCCGAGCCGCGCGAATGCCGCCGGGAAGAGATGGCCAAGTAGGGTGCCGGCGAGGATGCACAAGGCCACCCAGACGCTGAGGTAGCGCTCGAACAGGCCCATGCGCACGACTTGTCCGGTCACCGCGTGTCCCCACCGTCGGCTGCCATCACGCCGATGGTAGCCAGTGCGGACTGCAGTGACTGACGGTCATCCCATACGGTAGGGGGCAGGGCAAGCAGCGCCCGCAGGCGCGCTTTGATGATGCGGTGTGCCCGTGCGAACGCGGCACGCTTGGCCGCGTCATCGCCTGCAACCGCAGCCGGATCCGGCTGCCCCCAGTGCGTGCGCACGAAGTCGCCAAACACCACCGGGCAGGTTTCGGCGGCTGCGGCGTCGCAGACCGTAACGACCAGATGCAGGCGTGGGGCATCGGCAGCGGTGAATTCGTCCCAGGATTTGCTGCGCAGGCCGTCGCTGGCGAAACCTTCGGATTGCAGTTGCGCGATCGCCAACGGGTTGACCGTGCCCGTGGGTTGGCTGCCCGCACTGAAGGCGGCAAACCGGTCGCCGCCCCAGGCCCGCAAGCTGGCTTCGGCAAGCACGCTGCGGGCACTGTTGCCGGTGCACAGGAAGAGGACGTTGCGGGTCATGGCGATGGCTCGGTGCAGACAAGTGATTTGTGCATGCCGGCGGCGCGGTCTGCGCGCATGCCGGCGGGTGGGTTCAGCAGCAGCTCTTGCCCCGCGTGGTGTTGCAGTTCGGGTCGGGCGAGCCCGCGCAGCAGTTTTCCGTGAGGTACGCCAGCAAGGCATTCATGGCCGGGTAGTTGGCCCGATAACAGACATTGCGGCCGAGGTTCTCGCTCTGTACGAGTCCGGCTTGCACCAGTTCCTTGAGATGGAAGGACAGCGTCGCATTGGGCACGGACAGCGCCGCGGCAATGTCGCCGGCCATGCGCCCCTGCGGGCCGGCCTCCACCAGCAGGCGGAAGGCGGCAAGACGGGTCGGGTGGCCGAGCGCAGTGAGGCCGGCTATTGCCTGATTCATTTCCATATTTCTAGAATAGTCGAATGAATAAGAGCGAGCAAGCCATGTCTGATCCACTCCCGAACATCGATCCCCAACTGCTCCCTGGCCTGCAGGCCGACCTGTTGGGTGCCGAATCGTGCACGCACCGGCCGCGCATCCTGTTGCTTTACGGCTCGCTGCGGCCGCAATCGTTCAGCCGCAAACTGGCGTTGGAAGCCGAACGCGTACTGCAGCAGTTGGGCGCAGAAACCCGCTTGTTCGATCCGCACGATCTGCCGCTGCTCGATAGCTGTGGCAAGGAGCATCCAAAGGTGCAGGAGTTGCGGGCGCTTTCCCTATGGTCGGAAGGGCAGGTATGGGTATCGCCGGAGCGGCACGGCACGCTGACGGGGGTGTTCAAGAACCAGATCGACTGGCTGCCGCTGGAAGATGGCAGCGTGCGTCCTACCCAGGGAAGGACCCTGGCGGTGATGCAGGTCTGCGGAGGCTCGCAGTCCTTCAATGTGGTCAACACCCTGCGCGTGCTTGGCCGTTGGATGCGCATGGTCACCATCCCCAACCAATCCTCGGTACCCAAGGCCTGGCAGGAATTTGATGAACACGGGCGCATGCGGCCCTCGCCGTACTACGACCGGGTGGTCGACGTGATGGAAGAGCTGATGAAGTTCACCATGATGGTGCGCGGGCGCAGCGATTACCTGGTCAGCCGCTACAGCGAGCGCAAGGGTGCAGCCGAAGCCGCCCAGCTGGCGCGCGCGGCGGGGGTGGTTGAAGCCAACGCGCCCTGAGTTGCCGCGACCTGCCCCTCTCTTTCGCTGCGCGTAGGGGAGGGGCAGTCCTTGCGTTTGCACCCGAATTGTCCGATCAGGCATGGACCGGCTCGTGATCTGGTTGTGCATCCGCGCAAGAGTTGGGGCGCATGTGCCGGATTGGGATGCATGCGCTCTTTCATTTGTGCGCGATGTTGCACGTTCTGTAGTGTTTGTGCATTATCTGGTTGAGGGATTCATTCGCGCCCCATGGCGATCCCGATGCCGCTTGGGCTGATTCCCAGCCAGACCCACATCACTACCCACCGCCATCACATGACTGCCCCGGACCCCGACGCGCTGCCGCAGGAGCGCCAGCAACGCATCCTCGACCAGCTCCGCAAGCAGGGCAGGGTAGTGGCCAATGAGTTGGCACTGGCGTTTGCGGTTTCCGAGGATTCCATCCGCCGTGATCTGCGTGAGATGGCCGCCAAAGGCCTGTGTCGGCGGGTGTATGGCGGGGCCTTGCTGCCGACGCCGCAGTTCGACACCTTGCCCGAACGGGTGGGGCGGGATGATCCGGAGCGCAGTGCGCTGGCCGTCCATGCCGCCTCGCTGCTGTTGCCGGGACAGGTAGTGCTGATGGATGCCGGTTCCACCAATGTCGCAATTGCCCGTGCGCTGCGGGATACCGCTTTGACCGTGGTCACCAATGCGCCAGCCGTTGCCGATGCCTTGGCCGGTGCGCAGGCCGCCGAGGTGGTGATGATCGGTGGCAGGATCGATCCGCGCAGTGGCGGCGCCATCGGTTCCATTGCCTTGCAGCAGCTGACCGAGCTGCAGGCCGATGTCTGCATCCCCGGTGTCTGCGCGGTCGATCCTGAGACCGGCATCTGGGGCATCAACGCAGAGGAATGCGCGTTCAAGCAGGCCATGCTTCGGGCCAGCGATGCCACGCTGATCGTCGCCGGCAACGAGAAGCTTGGCGCGCGTGGCAGTTTCCGCATTGCGGGTATCGAGCAGGTTGATCAACTGCTGATCAGCGACCGCGTCGGCTCGGAAATGCAGGAGCGGCTGGCCCCCTTCGCCCAGCGGCTACATCGGGTTGTCGTCGCAAAAGACTGATGCAGTGGCTTGATCGCGCGCACCGGCAATGGAAACAACAAGGAACAACAAGTGACGCATCCAACAGGACTACAGCGCAGCCAGCAGATGGCCACGCGCGCCGCATTCTTCATTCCCGGTTTCGCTATTGCCTGCTGGGCACCGCTGGTGCCGTTTGCCAAGGCCCGCGCTGGTCTTGATGACGCATTGCTTGGGGTGCTGCTGCTATGCCTGGGCTTGGGTTCGCTGTTGTCCATGCCGCTGGCGGGCATGCTGGCCGCGCGCCATGGTTGCCGCACGGTGATGCTGGCTACCGTATTGATGGTGGTATTGATGCTGCCCTTGCTGGCACTTGCATCCACGCCGCTGACCATCGGTGCCGTATTGCTGGTGTTCGGTGCCGGCATCGGTGCCATGGACTGCGTGATGAACATGCAGGCGGTGGTGGTGGAGCGCGAATCCGGCCGCGCGATGATGTCGGGCTTCCATGCCTTCTACAGCATTGGGGCGCTGTCTGGCGCAGCCTTGGTGACCTTGCTGTTGTCGATTGGCGGCGGTGCCGTGTTGTCCACGTTGGTGGTGGCTGCCGGCGTTGTCGCGATCACGGCATTGTCATCGCGCTGGTGGCGCAGTGAACGTGCCGAGCAGGGCGAAAGCAGTTTCGCGCTGCCGCGTGGCGTGGTGATCGTGATTGGTGTCGTATGCTTCATCAGCTTCCTGGCCGAAGGCTCGATGCTGGATTGGAGTGCGGTGTTCCTGCATGAAGTGCGCGGGGTAGAGCTTGCCCATGCCGGTTGGGGCTTTGTTGCCTTCAATATCGCCATGACCGCCACGCGCCTGTTCGGCGACCGGCTGGTGAACCAACTTGGGCCGAGCATGGCGGTGCTGCTCGGGGGGCTGCTCGCATGTGCAGGCTTCGTGTTGGCCACCCTGGTGCCAAGCTTCGCTGTAGCGCTGCTGGGCTACGCGCTGGTTGGCATTGGTTGCGCCAATATCGTGCCGGTGATGTTCAGCCTTGCCGGGCGGCAGACCCGCATGTCGGAGAGCGTGGCCATTCCAGCCGTCACCACGATGGGGTACGCGGGCGTGCTGCTGGGCCCGGCGGCAATCGGTTTCGTTGCCCAGCAGTGGTCGCTGCCGTCTGCATTCCTGATGGCGGCGGCGGCGCTTGCGCTTGTCGCGGTAATTGGTTCGATGCTGCGGGTACGCTGAGCAAGGCTGCTTTGTCGGATAACTGGGGCCTGCGTTGGTACTTCTGGTCATCGCCGCCTTCACGCAGTCGCTGGCGGTGGTTCGGTTGATGGCTCCGTCGCCGCCGTCGGCAAGCTGCGCACATGCACATCCTGCTGCGGGTAAGGGATTTCGATCCCGGCCTCCTGCAATGCTGCGTGGATGCGGGTGATGAGCTCGCTGCGGATGTTGAGCCAGTTGTCGTAATCGCGGGTCCAGGCGCGAACACTGAAATCAAGCGAACTGGCGCCGAAGCCAACGAACAGCGCGGCGATGGCCGGCTCCTTGGCGATACCGCTGGTTTGTCTGGCGCAATTGGAAAGCAGTGCCAGAACCTGCTGTGGGTCACTGCCATAGGCAACGCCGACATTCACTTCAATGCGCCGGTTGCGGTCGAGCAGGGTCCAGTTGACCAGCGGCTCGGACAGCAGGGTGCCATTGGGTACCACCACGTCGGCGCCATCGAAGGTCTTGATGCGGGTGGAGCGCATGCCGATGTCGCGCACGCGCCCGTTGATGGTGCCGACCTCCACCACGTCGCCGGGTTGGATCGGCCGCTCGAACATGAGGATCAGGCCGGAAACGAAGTTGTTGACCACGTTCTGCAGGCCAAAACCAATGCCGACGCCCAACGCGCCGAACAGCAGCGCCAGCTGGCTGCCTTTGAAGCCTGCGGCCGACAACGCGATGATCACGCCGAGCATCAGTACCGCATACGAGGCAAGCGAGGCGATGCTGTTGCCGATGCCACGTGACATGTTGGCGCCGTGCTGGAGCACATCCTGCAGCAGCAAGCGGGTTATCCGCGCGGCCCAGAAGGCAATGGTGATTGCCGCGATGAAGGCCAGCACGTGGCCGAGCGACAGGCTGAATTCACCAATGGAGAATTCATGCGAGAGCAGTCTGCTCAGCAAGGCATAGGTTGGCCGCAGGATGCGGAAGCTGTCCATCGCATAGACCACCCAGCCGATAACCGCGGCGAATATGCCCAGCCGGCCAAGCAGCGCCAACAGCGGCGGCGCATGATCACGGGCAAGCCGATAGCGTGCCAGGCTGGGCCGGCTCAGCAGCAGGTGCAACAGGCTCAACAGCACGGCGATGCCGACGTAAAGCAGCAGGCCAAAGTAGGCGCTGTCGATGATCGCGCTGGTCAGCATCTCCGCCAGCGTGAGGTTGCCGACAACATTGGCTGCAAGAGAAACGGCGAACAAACCCTGGGCGGCCCATGCCGCCATGCGCAAGGCCTGCCCCGTGCGCCAGGTAGTACTGGCGTGGCCGCTGCGGTAGGCCTGCCATTGCACCAGTCCGGTCAGCAGCATCGCGACGATGGTCAGCGCCAGTGTGTAGTAGCGGAATGCGACATTGCTGGACAGGAAGAAGATGCCCAGGCCACCAAGCAGGTACAGCAATGATGCGACCAAGGGCCAGTAGCCCAGCAATCGCCGGCTGCCCGGCGGCAGCAGTCGCAGCACGGGGATCAGCGCGAAGAGCATGCCTATCTGCAAGGTCAGCAAGGGGGCGTCGGGCTCAATGGCCAGCATCACCATGGTCGACAGCAGCAGCCAGGTGGATACGGGCCGGGCCAGTACGCGTTGTGCGGCAGCTTCAAGGTTGCCGTTGGCGGGCGTCCGCCGACGGTAATGCCAGCCCCATAGCAATAGTGGGATCAGCAGTATCTGGATCCCGTGGAACAGGAACTGTGTGCGCCGGTGCTCGCTCACGTAGGCGCGGCTGAACGCCAGTTCGATCTGCAGGCCGGAGGTTAGCGCGTCACTGGCTGCTGCGGGCTGATCAGCAGAACCTGCATCAGCCTGCCATAGCGGTGGCGAGTCTATCTGCAGCAATTGGTGGTCGAGGTAGGCAATGGCATCGGTGACAGCGGCGTGGCCGGATTGCAGCCGGGTCTCCAGGGCATTGGCGCGCGCGCTCAATTCCATTTGCCGGGAAAGCGGTACAGCAAGTGCCTGCTCGGCTCGGGTAAGCAGTGTGATCAGCGCATCGATGCGGCTCAGCAGCACCGGCGGGATATCGCTGGGGTGTTCACGGGTGAGCTGCCAACTGGCGCGGCGCCGTGCCAGCTCTGCGGCGTCCGCGGCATACGGCTCGGTAGCGGTCTGCAGGGCATCACGCCAGCGTGCAAAGCGCTTGCCGTCGAACTGCCAGTGTCGGTCAAGGCTCTCCAGGCGAATGATCGGGACCCTGCGCAGTTGCGTTGGTGACAAGGCTTGCCTGCGTTGGTCCACCGAGCGGGTGATCGCTTCCAGGCCTGGGCCCAGTGCGGCGGTGGGATCGGGCTGGCCGGCGCGATCGATCGCGGAGATGGCAAGACGCTCGTCGGTATCGGCACGGATCACGATCAGCGCGCTGTCGATGGGTTCCGGGGTGTTTGGCTTCGGCTGCGCAGCGGTCGGCGCTGTGGCAGGGTCAGGCGGCGAGCCTGCCTGCGCGTGGGCGACATGGCAGCAGGCCGCGGCGAAACAGAGCACAGCTGCGCGTAGCCAATGCATGGGCATTCCCGAGGGGTGGACGCTCTTGTCCGCGTCGCGGCAGTGTCGCACAGGGGCGGTTTGGGTGGAGTGGCAGACGCCCGGGAGCGCGCGCTGGCTGCATTGACCTGTGGCGCTGCCGGCGTTGCAGCGCTCGCCTCCGCGGCCATTGCCGGCGCAAGGGGAGGCGGGCGTGACCTTCGGCGGGTCCCGCGACACGTGCTGATCCTTTAACCTCCAAGGTTGCGCCGCGCCACCTTGTGCGGCCTTTCCCTGTTTGGCCGGAGATGTACATGTCGTTTTCCAAGCTCGTCCCGTTGTCCCTGACGGTTGCAATCGCCGCCTCGCTCGCCGCCTGTGGCAAAACCGAAGCGTCTGCCGCGCCGGCTGCCGAAGCCCAGGCCGCGTTTGACCAGTCGCAGCTCAAGACCCAGCTGATCTCGCTCAACGCCGCCGATCTGGATCCGGCCGTGCAGGCGTGCGCCGACCTCAACGGCTTCGTCAACAGCAAGTGGCTCAAGGCCAATCCGGTGCCGGGCGACCAGACCACCTGGGGCAGCTTCGAGATCCTGCGTGAGCGCTCGCTGGAGGTGCAGCACGCGCTGGTCCAGCAGGCTGCCGCTGGCAAGGCCGCAGCCGGTTCCAATGAAGCCAAGATCGGCGACATCTGGAAGACCGGCTCGGACGAGGCGGCCATCGAGGCGGCCGGCATCAAGCCGCTGCAGCCGGAACTGGACAAGATCGCCGCGCTGAACGACAGCGCCGCCATCACCGGCTACCTGCGTGATGCCTATGCGCAGGGCAATGGCTTCCTGTTCTCGCTGTACGCCAGCCCGGACTTCAAGGATTCGGCCAACGTCATCGCCTATGTCGGCCAGGGCGGCCTGGGCTTGCCGGAAAAGGGCTATTACTTCGACGAATCGCAGGCCAAGATCCGCGAGGCCTATGTGGCCTATATCGAGCAGCTGCTGACACTGTCCGGTGTCGATGCCGCGCAGGCCAAGCAGCAGGCCAAGGCGGTGATGGATTTCGAAACCCGCCTGGCCAAGGCGTCGCTGTCGCGCATCGAGCTGCGTGACCCGTCCAAGCGCTACAACCCGGTCAGCGCCACCGATGCCGACAAGCAGACCCCGAACTTCAGCTGGACCGCGCTGTTCGACACGCTGCAGGTCCCGGCCAAGGACAAGTTCTCGCTGGCCCAGCCGGGCTTCTTCAACGAGCTGAACACCATGCTGGCCGACGTGCCGGCGACCACCTGGCAGGCCTACCTGCGTTTCCACACCGTGGACAACGCCGCACCGTACCTGAGCAAGAACTTCGAGCAGGCCAACTTCGACTTCTTCAGCAAGACCCTGCGCGGCCAGCAGGAAATGCAGCCGCGCTGGAAGCGCGTGCTGGATTCGGTGAATGGCTCGATGGGCGAGGCGCTGGGCCAGCTGTATGTGGACGCGGTGTTCCCGGCCGAATCCAAGGTGGCCATGCAGCACCTGGTGGAGAATCTGTCGGTCGCGCTCAAGGCGCGCCTGGAAGGCCTGCCGTGGATGGGCGAGGACACCAAGAAGAAGGCGTTGGAGAAGTGGGCCAGCTTCACCCCGAAGATCGGTTACCCGGACAAGTGGCGTGATTTCTCCGGCCTGACCACCAATAGCGACAGCTACCTGGGCAATATGCAGGCCGCGCAGGCGTTCAACTACCGCTACATGCTGGCCAAGATCGGCAAGCCGGTGGACAAGACCGAGTGGGGCATGACCCCGCAGACCGTCAACGCTTACTACAACGCGACCAAGAACGAGATCGTGTTCCCGGCCGCCATCCTGCAGCCGCCGTTCTTCGACGCCAAGGCCGATCCGGCACTCAACTACGGTGGCATCGGCGCGGTGATCGGCCACGAAATGATGCACGGCTATGACGACTCGGGCAGCCAGTTCGCTGCCAACGGCAACTTCGACAACTGGTGGACCGATGCTGACCGCACCGCGTTCAACAGCCGCACCGACCAGCTGGTGGCGCAGTTCGACGGCTATGAGTCGCTGCCGGGTGTGAACGTCAAGGGCAAGCTGACCCTGGGCGAGAACATCGGTGACCTGGGCGGTCTGACGGTTGCCTACGACGCCCTGCAGATGGCGCTGAAGGAAGACCCGAAGGCCAATGTGCCGGTTGATGGCTACAGCCAGGACCAGCGCTTCTTCATGAACTGGGCCACCGTGTGGCGCCGCAACTTCACCGATGGCGAGCTGCGCGTGCGTCTGAACACCGATCCGCATGCGCCGGCCAACTTCCGTGCCAACGGCGCGCCGTCCAACATGCCGTCCTATGCCGCTGCGTTCCAGTGCAAGGCCGGCGATGCGATGGTGCGTGGTGACGACAAGCGGGTTGTGATCTGGTGATTGCTGGCTGATCGTTTGTGAGGAAGAGCCCGGCATTGCCGGGCTCTTCTTTTTCCGTTCTGGTTTTTCTCTGCCCTCATCATGTTGCTTCAGCTTCCGGCTGCTGCGTCGGCTTTGGCTTCTGTTCTTTGCTTCCTTGCTGTGTGGTCCCTGCCGTGATTCCCGCGAAGGCGGGGATCGCTCTGGCCGGTTCCATTTCTCCTGTTGCTGCTATGAGGCCGGGTCGCTCCCGGCAGTGACGGCGTAGCGGCAATCACGACACCTACCGGCAGGGCCGGAGAGCCGGATACTGACCACGCGCCGCGCACCCCCGCCATGCTATGAATGGCTGCAGTTCCCGCCAGGTCTGCATGATGGGTTTTCCGCCAGCTATGGATTGGTTGCACGCTCCGCTGCAGGCTGGCATGGCGGTGGTGATCTTCGTCGCGCATCTGTTGACCGCCGCGCGCGCACTTACCCGGCCCAACCGGGCACCCGCGTCCCGCGCGGCATGGGTGGCTGTGATCATGCTGGCACCGATGGCGGGCATGATCGCGTACCTGCTGTTGGGTGAAACCAGCATTGGACGCTCACGCTTGCGGCGCCTGCAGCGGGTGCGGCAGAGCATGACGCAGATGGAGGATGGCGGTCCACGGCGCGCCCCGGCAATGACGCCGCAGATGCAGGAAGACAATGTTGCCGCACTGTTCTCGATGGCGCAGGCCATCAACGGCTTCAGCGCAGCGGCCGGCAATCACATCGTCCTGTTGGGGGCAGAGCATCCGCTTGCCGACCCCACGATGGACTGCCGCGCTGCCATCGACCGGCTGGTGGCAGACATAGGGCAGGCCAGTGAGAGCGTGCACATCGCTTTCTACATCTGGCTGGACGACGGTGCCGGCGGCCGGGTTGCCGATGCAGTGGCCGCTGCCGCACGCCGTGGCGTGGCTTGCCGGGTGATGGTGGATGCGCTGGGTTCGCGTGGCTTCGTCAAGGGGCCGCGCTGGCAGCAGCTGCGGCAGGCCGGTGTGCGCCAGCTGGTGACGTTGGACGACATCAATCGCTTGCAGCACATCGCCTTCAGCCGCATGGACCTGCGCGACCACCGCAAGATCGTGGTCATCGACAACCGCATTGCGTTCTGCGGCAGCCAGAACTGTGCTGACCCTGAGTTCCGGGTGAAGCCTGCATTCGCGCCGTGGATCGATCTGCTGTTGCGCTGCGAAGGCCCGGTGGTGCGGCAGATGCAGTACTTGTTCCTGAGCGGCTGGATACCCGAATCCGGCGAGGTGGGGCTGGACGACTACGCGGCGACCGGGGGCGCCATGGTGGGCGAGGGCAGCGCCACCGCGATTGCTTTCGAGACCGGGCCGATCACCCGCCACAATGCGATGGCCGATATGTTCGTGGCCTGCATCTATGCCGCGCGCCGCGAGCTGGTGATCTCCACACCGTACTTCGTGCCGGACGAATCCCTGCTGCGGGCCTTGTGCGCCGCGCCCCGCCGTGGCGTGGCGACGCGGGTGATCTTTCCTGCCCGCAATGATTCATGGTTGGTCGGGCAAAGCAGCCGCAGCACCTATGCCGATCTGCTGCAGTGTGGGGTGGAGGTGTTCGAGTATCCGCTGGGCCTGCTGCACGCCAAGTCCCTGACCCTGGATGGCGCAGTGGCATTGGTGGGGTCGGCCAACATGGACCGCCGCAGCCTGGAGCTGAATTTCGAGAACAACCTGCTGATCGCAGACACGCAGGCGGTGATGGCCATCCGCCAGCGTCAGCAGCGGTACCTGGATGCGTCGGCGCCGCTGGCCCTGCAGCAGGTGCAGGCATGGCCATTCCATAGCCGGCTGACCCAGAACGCCGTGGCGATGATGTCGCCGGTGCTCTAGGCAGTGCTGCTGGTATCGCGCAGCAGGCCCATGAACTCGCCGAACAGGCGCGGATCGACCAGTTTGCCGCGCTGCGCGGCGAGGATCTCGATCGTACGTTGGGTCGACATCGGCCCGCGGTAGGGGCGCTCGGACGTCATCGCATCGAAACCGTCAACCAGGGTGAGGATGCGCGATTCCAGCGGAATCTCCTCACCCTGCAACCCGTGTGGATAGCCGCTGCCGTCCCAGGCCTCGTGGTGGTGGCGGATCAGTTTGGCCACGGCCAGTGCATCGCTGCGTCCGGTGGCGGTGAACAGGCGTGCGCCGCGTTCGGGGTGGCTGCGCATCACCGACATGCGCGAGTCGTCCAGCTTGCCCGGGTGCAGCAGCACGTCGTCACGGATGCCGATCTTGCCGACGTCGTGGAAGCGCGCAGCCAGCACCAGGTGGCCCAGCCGGTCCTCGTCCAGGTCACAGCGTTGGCCAAGCGCCTGGGCCAGCTGCGAGACGCGGTCGCAATGGTGGTCGGTGTAGCTGTCGCGCTGGTCCAGGGCGACAGCCAATACATCGATGGCGCAGGAGCTGTCTTTCGGTGGGAGAGACAGCCCTACGGGAGTGGAGATGGACGGCATGATCACGGAGCCGTGGGGGCGGCTGCGTACGTAAGAGGGGGGCGCCATTTTCCTTGGACGGCCTTTTTCACGCAAATTTCACGCCGTCTTCGATTCAGGAACGCCCCGGGTACAGGGTGGTCAGCAGGGCACGCGCTGCATTGAAGCGGTCCGCGCTTTCCGGCAGCGGATGCTTGATGCGCAGCTTGTCCGGGCCATCCATCTGGTACAACTTGGGCTGCTTCTGGATCAGCTGGATCACCGCCATCGGGTCGATGTTGGGCTTGGACTCGAACACGATGCGGCCGCCATTCTCGCCCAGCTCCAGCTTGCGGATGCCCAGCATGTTGGCCTGCAGCTTGAGTTCGGCGATGGCGAACAGGTGCTTCACCGGGTCCGGCAGCAGGCCGAAACGATCGATCATTTCAACCTGCAGTTCACGCAGGGCCTCACTGTCGCGCGCGCTGGAGATGCGTTTGTACAAGGTCAGGCGGGTATGCACGTCAGGCAGGTAGTCCTCCGGGATCAGTGCCGGCACATGCAGCTCGACCTCGGCACCGCGTGCTTCCTCACCGGCGTCCAGGTCCGGCAGTTTGCCGGACTTGATCGAGCGCACCGCGCGTTCCAGCAACTCGGTATACAGGCTGAAACCGACTTCGGCCATCTGCCCGCTCTGGTCCTCGCCCAGCAGTTCGCCCGCGCCACGGATCTCAAGATCGTGGGTGGCAAGGGTGAAGCCGGCACCCAGTTCGTCCATCGAGGCGATGGCATCCAGGCGCTTCTGTGCGTCCGGCGTGATCGAGCGTTTGTCCGGCACCAGCAGGTAGGCATACGCACGGTGATGCGAACGACCAACGCGGCCACGCAGCTGATGCAGCTGCGCAAGACCAAAGCGGTCGGCGCGGTTGATGATGATGGTGTTGGCGTTGGGGATGTCGATGCCCGATTCGATGATGGTGCTGGCCAGCAGTACGTTGAAGCGCTGCTTCTGGAAATCCAGCATCACCCGTTCCAGCTCGCGCTCCGGCATCTGTCCGTGGGCCATGCCGATGCGTGCCTCGGGCACCAGTTCGGACAGCTCGCGCTGCATCCTGCCCATGCTTTCCACATCGTTGTGCAGGAAATACAGCTGGCCGCCACGTGACAGTTCACGCTGGAACGCCTCGCGCAGCTGCGCATTGTCCCAGGCGGTGACAAAGGTCTTCACCGCCAGTCGGTTCGGCGGCGGTGTGGCGATGATCGACAGATCACGCAGCCCGGCCATGGCCATGTTCAAAGTGCGCGGGATTGGCGTGGCGGTCAGGGTCAGCAGGTGCACGTTGGCGCGCATCGCCTTCAGCGCTTCTTTCTGGCGCACGCCAAAGCGCTGTTCTTCATCGACGATGACCAGGCCCAGGTCCTTGAACTTCACATCCGGCTGCAACAGCCGGTGCGTGCCGATGATCACATCGATCGTGCCTTCGGCCACCTTGTCGAGCTCGGCCTTGATTTCCTTGCTGGTCTTGAAGCGCGACAGCACTTCCACGCGCAGCGGGTAATCGGCAAAGCGGTCGCGGAAGTTGCGGTAATGCTGTTCGGCCAGCAGGGTCGTCGGCACCAGCACGGCGACCTGCTTGCCGCCACTGGCCGCGGCAAAGGCCGCACGCACGGCGACTTCGGTCTTGCCGAAGCCGACGTCGCCGCAGACCACGCGGTCCATCGGCTGGCTGGATTGCAGGTCACGCAGGGTGGCTTCGATCGCGGCCTGCTGGTCGGGGGTTTCCTCGAACGGGAAGCCGGCCGCGAAGGGTTCGTACATGGCGCGGTCGATATCCAGCGCCAGCCCGGCGCGGGCGCGGCGACGCGCCTGGATCTCCAGCAGTTCGGCCGCCACGTCGCGGACCTTTTCGGCCGCCTTGCGCTTGGCCTTGGTCCATTGTTCACCGCCCAGCGAGTGCAGCGGTGCGGTTTCCGGCGAGGCACCGGAATAGCGGCTGATCAGGTGCAGCTGCGCGACCGGCACATACAGGCGGTCGCCCTTGGCGTATTCGATCTCGAGGAATTCGCCGGGCATGCCGCCCACGTCCATCGCGATCAGGCCGCGGTAACGGCCGACGCCATGGTCTTCGTGAACGATGGGTGCGCCTTCGGTGAGCTCGCCGAGGTCGCGGATGATCGCTTCCGGTTCGCGCCCGGCACGGCGCGTACGCCGCGGCTGGCCAGCGCGTTCGGGGAACAGCTGGCGCTCGGTAAGCACGGCCAGGGCCGGCTCGCTGAGCGCAAAGCCGTCATCCAGCGGCGCAACGGTAATGGCGAACTTGAGCCCCTCTCCCTTCGGGAGAGGGGTTGGGGTGAGGGCGCTCTTGCTCTTGCTTTGGCCAGCAGTCTTACCCCCATCCGGCCCTTCGGGCCACCTTCCCCCGATGGGGGAAGGAAGAAAGTCGTTGAAGCTGGGCACAACCTCGGGCCGCAGTTCCGACGCCTGCAGCACTTCCAGCAGCGCCTCACGCCGCCCCGGTGAATCGGCCGCGATCAGCACGCGCCCCGGGTAGTGTTCGATGAAGGACTTCAGGGCTTGCCCGGCAGGGGCATCCTTGGCCGCGATCGGCAGCGGTGGCAGCGGCTGGTCACCCAGCGCCTGCGCTTCGGCCACGCGCGGGTGGTCGGCCGCCCACACTTCCACGCGCGGTTGCTTGTTGAACTGTTCGCGCAGGCTGTCCGGCGACTGGTAGATCTCTTCCGGCGGCAGCAGCGGCCGTTCGATGTCGTGGCGGCGCTGTTCGTAACGGCTGTTGGTCTGCAGCCAGAACGCATCGGAGGCTTCGGCCACGCCGCTGCCCAGCACCGTCAGGAAGCCTTCGGGCAGGTAGTCGAACAGGGTCGCGGTCCGGCTGAAGAACAGCGGCAGCATGTATTCGATGCCCGATGGCAGCACCCCGGCCTTCAGGTCCTGGTACAGCGGGCTGCGGCGGGTATCCACGTCGAAGCGCTCGCGCAGGGTTGCCAGCACCTTGTTGAGGCTGGCCTCATCCATCGGTACTTCACGCCCGGGCAGCATCTTCACGGCCTGCACCTTGTCCAGCGAACGCTGCGAGTCGGGATCGAACTCGCGGATGGAGTCGATGTCCTCGTCCAGCAGCTCGATCCGCAGCGGCGCAGCGGCACCCATCGGGTACACATCCAGCAGGCCACCACGCACGGCGAAATCACCCGGGTCCATCACCTGCGCCACATTGCGGTAACCGGCGCTTTCCAGACGGCGCTTTTCCGCGTCCATGTCCAGGCGCTGGCCGACCTTGAGGTCGAAGCTGCTACCGACGATGTAACTCAGCGGCGCCAGCCGCTGCAGCAGTGTCTGCACCGGCACCACCACGATGCCGTGGCTGAGCTGGGGCAGCTGGTGCAGTGCCGCCAAGCGCTGGGAAATGATGTCCGGGTGCGGGCTGAACTGGTCGTAGGGCAGGGTTTCCCAATCCGGGAACGGCACCACCGGCAGTGCGCTGTGCGGACCCAGCAGGGTCTGCAGGTCGGCGACAGCCTGGTTGGCTGTCTGGTTGTCGCGGGTAACCAGCAACAACGGCTTGCCGTGTGCCTGCGCGGCACAGGCCACATGCCAGGCCAGGGCGCTGCTGGACGCGGGGGCGCGCCACCAGGCGCGGAGCTGGCCGCTACGCGGCAGCGGCGGAAGGGGATAGGTAATGGACGCCATGAACCGTTGATTTTAACAGATGCGCCCTGTGTGCCCGGCCACCGGCACTGCCAATGCAGACAGGCGCCTTGCGGCGCCTGTCTGTGGGTAGGGTGCTGGCCAGCTTAGTTGGCCAGTTCCAATACCATGCGTACCAGACCGGGTGCAGCGGTCGGATGCGGCACCTGCTTGAAGCCCAGCGAAGCGGCCAGCTGCAGCATCGGCTCGTTGTCCTGGGCGATATCGCCATACAGGCGGTCCAGGTACTTGCCGCGTGCCCACTTCACCAGCTTGCGCATCAGCTGCCTGCCCAGGCCTTGGCCCGCGAGGAAGCGGCTGACCAGGATCGCGTATTCAGCATCGCGCGTGCCGCTGATGATGGAGGCGCGCGCCACCGCACCCACCACCGCTTCACCCGGGGGCAGCGGCTCGGCGGCGACCAGCGCGATCTCGGTTTTCGGGTTGGGATGGGTCAGGCGCTGTGCGGTCTCGTCGGAGAGCGATTCGACCGATTGCAGAAACTTGTCGCGCACCTCTTCCGGCCCGAACAGTGCGAAGGCGCCCTGCAGCGGCGCGCCATCCTCCGGGCGGATCGGACGGATCAGCAGCTCACGGCCGCTGGGTGCCTTGAAATTTTCATGCCACGGGGGCATGCGGTTGCGGGTAGCCATGACTACGTTTCCTCCAAAGTCGCCTGATTCTGTCACCGCGCGTGATAGGTTCTGTGAACGCGGTCAAAAGCGGGGAACCGGAGGGGCCGGAAAACCGTCAGTCGGCGGTTTTCAACCACTCCAGGCGGGTCGATGCGCCGGTCTCGCCCAGATGCGTCTTCAGCACCGGCAGGGCCGGGGCCAGGACCTGCTCGAACTGCCAGGGCGGGTTCAGCAGCAACATCCCACTGCCATTCAGACGCAGCGGGGAGTCGTCGGACCTCACCATCAGCTCGGCGACCAGCGCCGACCTTGCCGGCAACGCTGCCGCCTTGCGGAAAAAGGGCTGCAGGGTGCGGCGTTGTTTGATCGGGTACCAGACCGCGCATTGGGCCTGGGGCATCCGGGTCAGGATCTCACGCAGGGTTGAGATGATTTGTGGGTACTCGGCGTCCTGCGCCTCATAGGGCGGATCGATCAGCACCAGGGCGCGGCCGATCTTGTCGGCGCCGGACTTTGGCGGCAGGAAGGCGCGGATGGCGTCATAACCATTGCCGTTGTGCACCTGTACCCGGCGGTCATGGGCAAACAGTTCTTTCAATGCCGCGGCCTCGTCGTTCTGCAGCTCGCAGGCGGCCATGCGGTCCTGCTCGCGCAGGGCACGGGCGGCCAGCAGCGGCGAGCCCGGGTAGGAGACCAGGGCACCAACCGGGTTGTCGGCCTGCACCGCGCGCAGGTAGTGCTCCACCACCTCCGGCAACGACGGCGTGGCCATCAACTGCAGGATGCCTTCGTCGGCTTCGGCTGTCTTGCTGCTTTCTTCCGAGGACAGCAGGTAGCGGCCGCGGCCTGCGTGCGTGTCCAGCACGAAGAACGGCGATTCCTTGCGTTTGAGGGCATCGATCATCGCCAGCATGACGATGTGCTTGAGGACGTCGGCGTGGTTGCCGGCGTGGAAGGCGTGGCGATAGTTCATGCGCGAAGTGTAAGGCGTGGGCGCGGCCACGGGCGGATTGGATGCGACCGCCGAGGGGCGGGAGCCGCGTTGGCCGCCAGAATCAGGCCGTGGCCCGCTATGCTGGCGGCATGTCAGAACATGCCGCCCGGGTCCTCGTGGTCGAGGATGAGACCGCCATCGCCGATACCCTGCTGTACGCCCTGCGCAGCGAGGGCTACCAGGCCAGCCATTGCGCGCTTGGCCGCCAGGCGCTGGCGCAGCTGCGCAACGAATCCGCCGACGTGGTGGTGTTGGACGTGGGCCTGCCCGATATCGGCGGTTTCGAGGTCTGCCGCGAGCTGCGCACCTTCAGCCAGGTGCCGGTGATCTTCCTGACCGCCCGCAATGACGAGTTTGACCGGGTGCTGGGGCTGGAGCTGGGGGCCGACGACTACGTGACCAAGCCGTTCTCACCGCGCGAAATGGTGGCGCGGGTGCGCGCGCGGCTGCGTCGCGCACCTGCAGCGCCCGCCGCGCCGGTGGAGGCAAGCGAACCCGGCTGGAAAGTACACGGTGCCTTCGCGGTCGATGCACAGGGCCTGCGCATCCGCTACCGCGAGGTGCTGCTGGACCTGACCCGCTACGAATACGCCTTGCTGGCAGCGCTGTTGCAGCGCCCCGGCGCCATCCTCAGCCGGGCCCAGCTGATGGAACGCGGGTGGGACCACGCCAGCGACAGTGCCGACCGCACCGTGGATACGCACGTCAAGACGCTGCGCGCCAAGCTGCGTGCGGCCGGTGCCCAGGACGACCCCATCCGCACCCATCGCGGCCTGGGCTACGCGCTGGAGGCCTGATGCGGCTTGGGCTCAAGCTGTTCCTGGGGTTCTTCCTGATTGTCGGCATCGCCGCCTTCTTCGTGATGCGGGTGTTCGTCAACGAGGTCAAGCCCGGTGTGCGTCAAGCCATGGAGTCGACCCTGGTGGACGCGGCCAACGTGCTGGCGGTGATGGCGGCGCCGGACCTGAAGGCCGGGCATATTGCCGATGGCGCCTTTGCCGCGCAACTGGCCACCGCGCAGCGGCGCGATCCCAAGGCCATGGTGTGGCGCTTTCCCAAGCGCAGCATCGATTACCGGGTGACCGTGACCGATGCCAAGGGCATCGTCATTTACGACTCACGTGGCCAGGACGTGGGCCGTGACAATTCGCGCTGGAACGACGTGCACCTGACCCTGCAAGGGCGCTATGGCGCACGCTCCAGTCCATTGACGCCAGGCGATGCCGAAAAGACCGTCATGCATGTGGCTGCGCCGGTCTACGACCCGGCCGACGGGCGCAGCCTGATCGGCGTGCTGACCCTGTCCCAGCCCAATGACACCATCGACCCGTTCATTGTGGCCAGCCAGCGCGCCATCATCGCCCGCGGTGCCTGGTTGATCGGCCTGTCGGCCCTGATCGGGCTGTTGATGACCTGGTGGTTGTCGCGCGGCATCAGCGGCCTGAGCCGCTACGCCAAGGCGGTAAGTGCCGGTGAGCCGGTGCCGCCGCCCCGTCGTCGCCGTGATGAAATCGGTGAGCTTGGCCAGGCCCTGGAAACCATGCGCCGCAAGCTCGAAGGCAAGGCCTATGTTGAGCAGTACGTGCAGTCGCTGACGCATGAAATGAAAAGCCCGCTGGCGGCCATCCGCGGTGCGGCAGAACTGCTGCAGGAGCCTTTGCCCGAGGCTGACCGCCAGCGTTTTGCCGGCAACATCGCGCAGCAGGAGAAGCGCCTGACCGAGACCATCGACCAGCTGCTGCGGCTGGCCGAGGTGGAGCAGCACGGTTGGCTGCAGCGCCGTGCCGAGGTGGATCTTGCGCAGGTGTGCCGCGACCTCGCGGACGATGCTTCGCCGCGCCTGCAGGCGGCAGGGCTGGTGCTGGAGGCTGTGTTGCCGGAGCACGCCCCGGTGCAGGGGGATCCTTTCCTGCTGCGCCAAGCGCTGTCCAATCTGCTTGACAACGCGATTGCCTTTTCGCCCGCCGGCGGCAGCATCCAGATCGTGTTGAGCAAGCAGGCACAGGCCTGGCAGTTGAGCCTGCGCGACCAGGGCCCGGGTGTGCCGGACTACGCGCTGGAACGCGTGTTCGAGCGCTTCTACTCGCTGGGCCGGCCAGGCAACGGCCCGCGCAGTTCAGGGTTGGGCCTGCCGTTCGTGGCCGAGGTGGCGCGGCTGCATGGTGGCCAGGCCACGCTGCGCAACCGGCCCGAAGGCGGTGCCGAAGCCGTGCTGGTATTGCCGCCGGGCTGACTTCACATTCGCTTCAAACTGGCCACAAACCCCGCTCATCGGCACCGCTCAAGCTGCTCCCGTTTCCACACGAGAACGGGACATGACTTCCCTCAAATTGCTGTTGCGTTTCGCCATTGTTGGCGGGTTGGTGTTGCTGCTGCTGGTGCCGCTGCTGTTGATTCGCAGCACCATCAACGAGCGCGAGCGTTATCGCGACGAGGCGATCGAGCGGGTATCGCAGAGCTGGGCAGGCGCGCAGTCGTTGACCGGGCCGGTGCGGGTGCTGCCGTGGACGCAGCAGCGCGAGGTGGAAATTGCCGCCGAAGGCAACAACCCGCGCCGCACCGAGCTGCGCACCGAGCACGGCTATGACCTGCAGATGCCGGCACGCTTGAACGTGCAGGGCAACCTGCGCCCGGATGAGCGTACCGTTGGCCTGTTCAAGGTGCCGGTGTACAAGTGGGAGGCCAAGCTGCAGGCCGAGTTTGCCGATACCAACTATGCGGCAATGCCGGGCCGCAGCTATGGGCGTCCCTATCTTGCGCTGGGCATTTCCGACGTGCGCGGGCTAGTGGGTACGCCGAACCTGCGCGTTGATGGCAAGGCCGTGCAGCTGCAGCCCGGCACCGGCGTGATGGAGGAGACCTCCAAGGGCCTGCATGCCTCGTTGGCGCCGTTGGCCGACAGCACGCAAGGCGTGCTGCGCGATGGCAACAAAGTGGAGCTGGAACTGGTGCTGGGGGGGACGCGGTCGCTGTCGATCGCGCCGATTGGTGACGATACCCGGGTCAACCTGGGCTCGACCTGGCAGCATCCCCTGTTTGGGGGCAGCTTCCTGCCCACCGAGCGTAGTGTGGATGCCAGTGGCTTCCGTGCCGAATGGGCGGTGTCATCGCTGGCCTCGGCCGCGCAGGCACAGCTGACCCAGGCCATCCGTAACGAGGGCGGCAACGTGGAGTCCCTGAACGTGGCCCTGGTGGACCCGGTGGACACCTACACGCAGGTGGACCGTGCCAGCAAGTACGGCATCCTGTTCGTGTTGCTGACCTTTGTCGGCTTTGCGCTGTTCGAGTTGATCAAGCAGCTGAAAATTCATCCGCTGCAGTACCTGCTGGTCGGCCTGGCATTGGCGATCTTCTTCCTTCTGCTGTTGAGCCTGTCCGAGCGCATTGCCTTCTGGCAGGCCTATCTGGCCGCAGCTGCGGCGTGTATCGGCCTGCAGGGGTTCTACCTCAGTGGTGTGTTGCACAGTTGGAAGCGTGGTGTTGGATTCGCGACCATGCTCACGCTGTTGTACGGGGTGTTGTACGTGCTGCTGATCTCCGAGAACAACGCCTTGCTGATGGGCTCGCTGCTGTTGTTCGGCATCCTGGCGGTGATCATGTGGATCACGCGCAAGGTGGACTGGTATGAGCTTGGCAATCGTGCGGTGGCACGCCAGGGCTGATGGCAGGTAGGCGATGACGGGGCGGGGTGGCGTTGGCCACCCCGCCTTTTCGTGAGGAGGAAGGACATGAATCGTGCTTTGATCCATCAGCGTGCCCAGCGTTTGCTGCCGGCGGGGATCGAGACCTGTGGTCTGTTGCATTTCGGCATGGGGCCGGGGCAGCTGGAGCGGGTGTTGCTGGACAGTGTGTTCGGTGGTGGTCAGGCGCAAGGGCTGGTGGCGCTGCGTTTGTCCTTGTCTACGGCGTTGGCGATCCAGCGCAAGGGCTTGCGCTACTTCGTGGCTGGCGATTGGGTGTATTCGGCGTTTGCGGCGGAGTGTGCTTCGTTTGCTGCGGAGGTATTGCCCTCTGGGCACGGAGCCGGTTATTCGGCGGTGGCCCTGGATGGGCGGGCGTGGTTTGTGGTGCTGCCGGTGGAGCGGTTGGTGGTTTATGGATGGTGGGAATAAGTGGGCGGGTGCTTCGGCTTTGGCTTCTTTGCAGAGCAAAGCATTGCTGGTTACTTCTCTTCTTCCGCTTGCGGGGGAACAAAGGGCCTGCCCCCGGGAAGGCGGGGGTGCCCGGAGGGGCTTTGGGCTTTTGTTGCTGGTGTTAGCTGCAGCAAACGCAAACGCAAGCGCAAGAGCAAGAGCAAGAACAAGAGCAAGAACAAGAGCAAGAACTTTCACTCCCCTGCGGGGAGCGAGTTACTTTTCTTTGCTTGTGCAAAGAAAAGATAACCAAAAGAAAGCACACCCTGCCTCCGCGCCCACGCCGCTACGCGGCGTGGGTCCACTCCGCTGGCAGGATTTTTCGACGAGACATCCCTGTCTCGTCGAAAAACGACGCACATCCTTGTGCGTCGCCCCTGCGGGGTCCTATCTGCCAGCTCCGTCGCTGCGGAAGGGGCCCGGTGAGTCAAAGGCTTGAGCAACAGCAACAGCAACAGCAACAGCAACCGCAACCGCAACAGCAACAGCCGCAGCCATAGCCATAGGCATAGGCATAGGCATAGGCATAGGCATAGGCATAGGCATAGCCATCACCACAGCATTGCGTCTGGCATCTTTTTCCATTGGTCGCTGCGCGCGTGGGATGGCGGATTGACGCCTGTTCATGGCCGTTGGACGCTAGGGTGCATGGCCGGGGCGCTGGATGGGATGGGCATCCCCGGAACGCGGCGTGGGCTTGCCAAACAGGTTCTACAATCCCCGCATGCATACCCTTCCTGCCATCACGGCGTTGCGCGGCCAGCAGCTGCTGTCGGTCCTCGATGACATCGCGCGCCTGCGCATCCGCGTGTTCAATGATTGGCCCTATCTTTACCAGGGCAGCTTCGACTACGAGCGGGAGTATCTGGCCGCTTACGCCGCCACCGCCGATGCGATCTGCGTGATCGCGCGCGATGGTGAGGAGGTGGTGGGGGCCTCCACCGGCTTGCCACTGCGCGATGACGGTCCTGTTTTCAGTGCGCCGTTCGAGGCGGCCGGTATCGACCCGGCGCAGGTGTTTTACTTCGGCGAATCGGTGCTGCTGCCCGCTTACCGGGGTCAAGGCGTCGGTCACGCGTTCTTTGATGCCCGCGAGGCACATGCACGCGCGCTTGGCCGGTTCAAGCTGACCGCGTTCTGCGCGGTGGACCGCGCCGACGATGATCCGCGCCGACCAGCCGTGCACCGCGACAATGCCGTGTTCTGGCATAAGCGCGGTTACCAGCGGCAGCCGGGCATGACCCTGCAGCTGCAATGGGAGGAAGTCGGGCAGGGCAACGTCATTCATCCATTGACCTTCTGGACACGCCAACTGGAGCCTGTTGCATGAAAATCGCCGTCGCCCGTTATCCGGTAGGTTCGCCGGCCAGTTTCGAGGATTTCGCTGCGCGCCAGGCCGAGGTGCTGGGCCAGGCCGCTGCCGCAGGCGCCCGCATCGCGGTGTTGCCCGAGTACCTGTCCCTGGAGTTGGCGGCAACCCTGGGCCAGCCGATCTTCAGTGATCTGCAGGCCTCGCTTGCTGCCATCCAGCAATACCGGCAACGCTGGCTGTCCTTGTTCGGCGGTCTGGCAGGTGAGCTGGACATGCACGTGGTCGCCGGCAGCTTTCTGCTGGATACCGGCAATGCGCGCTTCCGTAACCGTTGCGACTGGTTGACGCCGCAGGGCCAGCACCTGTGGCAGGACAAGCTGCAGTTGACCGGTTTCGAGAAAGCCACCGGGGTGATCGATCCGGGCGACGCCTTGAAGGTGTTCGAGGTTGACGGTGTGCGGGTAGCGGTGGCGATCTGCTACGACAGCGAATTTCCGTTGCCGGTGCGGCGCCAGTACGAGGCCGGGGCGCGCCTGCTGGTGGTGCCCAGCTGCACGGATACCGCGGCCGGTGCAACCCGCGTGCGCATCGGCTGCCTGGCGCGTGCGCTGGAGAACCGCATGTTTGTCGCGCAGGCGGTGACGGCTGGCTTGGCCGAATGGAGCCCGGCGCTGGACGTGAATACCGGCGAGGCCGCGATTTACGCGCCAATGGATGTTGGTTTTCCCGCCGATGGGGTGATGGCACAGACCATTGAAGGCCAGTTGTGGGCATATGCCGATCTGGATTTCGCCGCGTTCGAGGCCAGCCGACGGCGCGCCCAGGTGGCCAACGACCGCGATTGGGCTGGCCAGCTGCAGCCTGCACTCGCGCATGCAGTGCTGAGCCCTGCCGACTGAATCGCGGGTTCTTGACCAACCATGACCATTGGCCGACTCGGGCAGGGCCATGTGCTGGCTAGACTCGGTGGTTTGTCGTCATTTGGCTCAAGGCCGGGGGAAGCATGATCAAGCGGGGTTTGTTGGCGTTGTGCATGGGCTTGGCGGTGGGTACCACCGCACAGGCAGCCGAACAGGTGGATCTGGACATGGTCAGCAAGATCCGCCAGGAGGCTTTTCATCGCTCGCAGGTGATGGATACCTTCAGCCACCTGACCGAAACCATCGGCCCGCGCCTGACCAATTCGCCGGCCATGGCCCAGGCCAATGCCTGGACCCGCAGCCGCTTCAATGACTGGGGCCTGGTGAACGTGCATGACGAGGCCTTCGAGGACTTTGGCCGTGGCTGGGAGTTCACCTCGGCCAGCGTCGAGATGCTGGGCCAGCGCGTGCAGCCGCTGCATGCCCTGCCCAAGGCGTGGACGCCGGGCACCAATGGCCCGGTCGAAGGCGAACTGATCCAGGTGGATATCAAGAAGCTGGCTGACCTTGAGCAGTACAAGGGCAAGCTGCGCGGCAAGATCCTGCTGCTGGGCGACGCGCGTGAGTATAAGCGTGGCACCGAGTCCGACTCGCACCGCCACGATGCCACCTCGCTGGAAGGCCTGCAGGCCTTCACCATTCCCAAGACGGCCGAGGAAGACCGTGCCAAGCGGGTGAAGGAGTACAACGAGCGCCAGGAGCTGGGCAAGGCGGTCAATGCTTTCTTCGTCGAAGAAGGCGCGCTGGCCGCTATCAGCATCAGCGGGTGGGACAATGGCATCATCCGCGTGGCCGGTGGCGGTTCGCGCCGGGCCGGTGAATCGGTGGGCATCCCCGAGCTGGCGATGATTGCCGAGCATTTCAATCCGCTGGTGCGTGCGCTCAAGGACAAGCAGAGCCTCAAGCTGCGCGTGGATGTGCAGGCGCGCTTCACCGATGACAGCAACCAGCCAGGCCACAACACGCTGGCCGAGATCCGTGGCAGCAGCAAGGCCGATGAGATCGTGATGCTGGGTGCGCATATGGATTCCTGGCACACCGGCACTGGCGCGGCCGACAATGCCGCCGGCGTGGCGGTGATGATGGAGGCGATGCGCATCCTCAAGGCGGTGGGTGCCAAGCCGAAGCGGACCATCCGGGTTGCCTTGTGGAGCGGTGAGGAGCAGGGCCTGATTGGTTCGCAGGCGTATGTGGCGCAGCACTTCGCGCGCTATCCGGAGCCGACCGATGCGGCGCAGAAGGCGCTGCCGGCATCGCTGCGTGAGCCGACCGGCGCGCTGCAGAAGCTGCGTGATTACGACAAGTTCCAGGTCTACTTCAACATGGACAATGGTTCAGGCCGGTTCCGCGGTATCTATGCGCAGGAAAACATGGCGGCGATGCCGATCTTCGAGGCATGGTTGAAGCCGTTCAATGATGTGGGTGCAACCACGGTGGTGTCGCGCAATACCGGCAGCACGGACCACATCAGTTATGACCGGGTGGGTCTGCCGGGCTTCCAGTTCGTGCAGGACCGTCTGGACTATTTCAGCAATGTGCACCACAGCCATCTGGATACCTGGGATCACGCCGAGGCGGAGGATCTGAAGCAGGCGGCGGCGATTGTGGCGTCGTTTGTCTATAACGCTGCGATGCGCGAGGAGCGTTTCCCGCGCAAGCCGCTGCTTGAGAAGTGAGCTAGCTGAGGTTGTTTGAAGGAAGGGCCGCTTTGCGGCCCTTCTGCTTTTGGGGCAAGGCAAGAAGTGCATGAAGACTCCCTTCTCCCGCTTGCGGGGGAACAAAGGGCCTGCCCCCGCGCAGGCGGGGGGCGTTTGGGGGAGCTTTGGCTTTTGTTTTTTTAAGCGCAGAGCCTTGTCGAATGCCTCCCTTCTTCCGCCTGCGGGGGGACAAAGGGCCTGCCCCCGCGAAGGCGGGGGTGCCCGAAGAGCCTGCCCCCGCGAAGGCGGGGGGCGGATGGGGGAGCTTTGGCTTTGGCTTTGGCTTCGGTTGTTGCGCTAAGCAACAGCAACAGCAACAGCAAGATCAAGATCAAGAGCTTTCACTCCCCTGCGGGGAGCGAGCCACCTTTCTTTGCTTGTGCAAAGAAACCTGGCGCAAAGAAAGCACACCCTGCCTCCGCGCCCACACCGCTACGCGGCGCGGGTCCACTCCGCTGGCAGGATTTTTCGACGAGACATCCCTGTCTCGTCGAAAAACGACGCACATCCGTGTGCGTCGCCCCTGCGGGGTCCTGTCTGCCAGCTCCGTCGCTGCGGAAGGGGCCCGGTAAGTCAATGGCTGGAGCAAGGGCAAGGGCCGAAGCCAGAGCCAGAGCCGAAGCCAGAGCCGAAGCCAGAGCCGAAGCCGAAGCCAGAGCCAGAGCCAAAGCCAAAGCCAAAGCCAAAGCCAAAGCCAAAGCCAAAGCCAAAGCTGCCCTCACCCCAACCCCTCTCCCGTGAACGGGAGAGGGGCTTGCAGCTGCGGGTCGCTGGCGCTTGCTGGGTCTTCCGGTCCGCGCGCCACGGGCTGGAGCCGGTTCGAAGCACTGGCAGGGGGGAAAAGGTAAAATGGCCTGATTCCCACATCTGCGCCCGTCATGACCGTCCGTACCCGCTTTGCCCCCAGTCCCACCGGCTACCTGCACATTGGTGGCGCCCGCACCGCGCTGTATTGCTGGCTGGAGGCGCGTCATCGTGGCGGTGAGTTCGTGCTGCGCATTGAAGATACCGACCGCGAGCGCTCCACCCAGGCGGCCATCGACGCCATCCTGGAGGCCATGGACTGGTTGGGCCTGGGCTATGACGAAGGTCCGATCTACCAGACCGCGCGCGTCGCCCGTTACCAGGAAGTGGCCGAGCAACTGATCGCCTCGGGCAAGGCCTACTACGCCTACGAGACCAAGGAAGAGCTGGACGCCATGCGCGAGGCCGCCATGGCCAAGCAGGAAAAGCCGCGCTACAACGGCGCTGCCCGCGAGCTCAACCTGCCGTACAAGGATGACCCGAACCGCGTCATCCGCTTCAAGAACCCGCTCGACGGCACCGTGGTGTTCGACGACCTGATCAAGGGCAAGATCGAGATCGCCAACAGCGAGCTTGATGACATGGTCATCTTCCGCCCGGACGGTTACCCCACCTACAACTTCGCGGTGGTGGTCGACGATTGGGACATGAACATCAATGAGGTCATCCGCGGAGATGACCACATCAACAACACCCCGCGCCAGATCAACCTGTACGAGGCCATCGGCGCGCCGGTGCCGAAGTTCGGCCACATGCCGATGATCCTGGACGAGCAGGGCGCCAAGCTGTCCAAGCGCACCGGTGCTGCCGACGTGATGCAGTACAAGAATGCCGGCTACCTGCCCGAGGCACTGTTGAGCTACCTGGCCCGCCTGGGCTGGTCGCACGGCGACCAGGAGATCTTCACCCGCCAGGAACTGATCGACCTGTTCGACGTCACCAACTGCAACTCCAAGGCCGCGCGCCTGGACATGGCCAAGCTGGGCTGGGTCAACCAGCACTTCCTGAAGACCGAGACGCCCGAATCCATCGTTCCGCACCTGGTCTACCAGCTGGAAAAACTGGGCCTGGACCTGGTCAAGGGGCCGGCGCCGGTGGACGTGGTCATCGCCCTGCGCGAGCGTGTGCAGACCCTGAAGGAAATGGCCGAGAAGGCCGTGGTCTGGTACACCCCGCTGAGCGAATACGACGAGGCCGCAGTGGCCAAGCACTTCAAGGCCGGTGCCGAGGTTCCGCTGGCCAAGGCGCGCGAGCTGCTGGCCGCTGCCGAATGGACCGCTGAAGGCGTGTCGGTGGCGCTGCACGAGGTGGCCGCGCAGCTGGAGATCGGCATGGGCAAGGTGGCCCAGCCGCTGCGGGTGGCCATCACCGGCACCCAGGTGAGCCCGGATATTTCCCATACCGTGTACCTGGCCGGCCGCGACGAGGCCTTGAAACGCATCGACGCCGCACTCATCAAGATCCCAACGGCCTGATTCCGACGAGGTAGCCATGACCGACGCCCACTCCTGTACCGCCCCGCACCACCACGTCGAAGACGCGGCGGACTTTGTCGCGGTGGTCGAGCGGGTGTGCCGCGAGCGCGGATTGCGGCTGACGCCGATCCGCGCCAACGTGCTGCGCTTGATTGCGGAAGCGGGCAAGCCGGTCAAGGCCTACGAGCTGCTGGAATGGGTGCGCGAAGGCAAGGGTGTGGGCGCCGATGCCCCGCCCACGGTGTACCGCGCGCTGGACTTCCTGATGGCCAACGGTTTCGTGCACAAGCTGGCGTCGGTCAACTCGTTCGTCGCCTGCCACCATCCCAGCAGCAACCAGCACTCGGTGCCGTTCCTGATCTGCGACCGCTGCCATAGTGCAGTGGAGCTGGAAGACCGCGACATCGTCCGCCAGCTCGAGGCCCGCGCCAAGGAGCTGGGCTTCAAGCCGCAGGCGCAGACGCTGGAAGTACACGGCCTGTGCGCGAACTGCGCAGGCTGAAGTTCTAGCCCCTCTCCCTGCGGGAGAGGGGTTGGGGAGAGGGTGAAGCGCCCCGCGGAAACGATTTTTGTGGGAGCAGCGTGAGCTGCGAAGCCGATAGGCCTTGACCGCCTGGGTCACTTCGGTGAGGTCAATGCGCTATCGGTTTCTGGTTTTTCAGTGGCTTCGCGGCTTACGCCGCTCCTACAGACGCCAGCGGGCTTATGGGTTCGGCTTTGCCTCGTAAACCACTTCGCCATCCTTGATGGTCTGCAGCACCTTGATGGTGTGCAGCTGGCTGCGTTCGATGCTCAGCGGGTTGTCCGACAGCAGTACCAGATCGGCACGCTTGCCGACTTCGATCGAGCCCTTGCTGCTTTCCTCGCCGTACTGGCGCGCGGCCCACAAGGTGATTGCCTTCAGCGCGATCAAGGGCGATACCCGTTGCTCTGGGCCCAGTACGCGGCCGCTGCGGGTCACGCGGTTGACCGTGGCATCGAGCACCCGCATCGAATCCGGGAATACCACCGGTGCATCGTGGTGCGAGGTGAACATCATGCCGGCATCCAGCACCCATTGCGTCGGCGAGATGTTCTCGGCGCGCTCCGGGCCCAGCACCGAGTCGCGGTGCCAATCACCCCAGTAGTAGGTGTGCATCGGGAACAGCGAGGGGAAGATACCCAGCCGGCGCAGCTCGCCCACCTGGTCCTTGCGCAGGGTCTGGCCGTGGATCAGCACCGGTACGAGATGCTTGTCCGGGTAGCTGGCTTCGGCGGCGGACACTGCATGGATCAGCTGGTCGATGGCGGCATCGCCATTGGCATGGGCCAGCACTTGCCAGCCATGGCCCCAGGCCTGGGTGATCAGGTCGTCGACCTTGGCATTCGGGAAGGCCGGGTAGCCGGCATAGTCCGGCTTCTCGCCCTCGGGCACCTTGTAATAGGGTTTGGTCAGCCACGCGGTCTTGCCTTGCGGCGAGCCGTCCAGGCTGATCTTTACCCCGCCGATGCGGTAGTGGTCGGTGTAGTTCAGGCCGTAGAACGGGCCCTGCATGGCCGGGTTCTGCAGGGCCACTTCGATATCCGGATAGGACACCACATCGATCTTGAGCTTGCCGGCCTTGGCCGCCATCGGCAGCAGTTGCAGCGTGCCGGCATCGCTCTTGCCGTCCTGGGCGGTGGTGTAGCCGTATTTCATGTACAGCGCCTGGCCGGCCTCGAGCATGGCCAGGGATTGCTCGGCGGTCATTGCCGGCATCAGCTTGGCCAGGGCGAGGTTGTGCGCGCTTTCTTCCAGTACGCCGTCGGGCACCGTGCTGCCAGGCTCGCGGCGGATCACGCCGCCGGGTGGATTGGGAGTGTCGGCGGTGATGCCGGCCATTTCCAGCGCCTTGCTGTTGTAGGCGCCGAGGTGGCCGGACTGGTGCATCAGGATGATCGGGATATCGGTGGCGATGGCATCCAGATCCTGGCGGGTGGGATGCCGCTGTTCGGCCAGCTGCGAGTCGTCGTAGCCGAAGCCGATCAGCACCTTGTAGCCCTCGGGGGTGGTCGGGTGTGCGCGGAACTCGCGCATGATCTTCTGCAGCGCGGGGATCGAGTTGCCTTCGCCATCGGGCGCAGGCAGCAGGTTGGCGGACAGCGCCTGCAGGCCAACGCCAGAGACATGACCATGGGCGTCGATGAAGCCCGGCGCCAGGGTGTGGCCATGCAGGTCGATCTGCTGCGCCTTCGGGCTGAAGCGCAGTGCGGCCTGGCGGCTGCCGACGAAGGCGATACGGCCATCGCGCACGACGATGGCCTCGGCATCGGGCTGGCGGTCATTGACGGTGACGATGGGCCCGCCGGCGTACAGCGTATCGGCGGCGTTGGCGGAGCTGGCCGTGAGCGCGGTCAGGACGGAGAGCGCCAGATGCAGTTTCACCGAGGGTTCTCCCGGCTGTGGGCAGGGGTACAGCGTAGCGCTTTGCTGGTTTGGGCGTGGTGAGGCGAAGTGACGCAGGCCGCGGGTTGGCCTGCCAAAGCCCGCGGTCCAGCCCCCTCCCTTGCGCAGCAGGGGAGGGTTGGGGAGGGGTTGGCTTTTGGGCTTTTGCTTGCTGCTGGTTCTGCGGCTTAGACCGATCCTGCGGGATTGCCTGGAA